>JADFGT010000054.1 GCA_022567555.1 Armatimonadota bacterium
CCCCGGCGGGGCGTCCGCTGGCCCCGGCGGGGCGTCCGCTTGCCCCACTGGAGCGTCCGCTGGCCCCGGCGGGGCGTCCGCTGGCCCCGGCGGGGCGTCCGCCGGCCCCACTGGAGCGTCCGCTGGCCCCACTAGAGCGTCCGCTGGCCCCGGCGGAGCGTCCGCCGGCCCCGATGGAGGCTCCGCCGGTCCATTGAGCCGTCCCGAAGCGGCCGGCATCCGCGACGTGCCGGGCCGAGGCGTGGAGGGCACTGTGGACGGACTCCGCCTTCGACTCGGATCGGCCGATTTCGCCGGTATCGAGGGGGAACGGGCCGGCGCGGCCGCATACCTCGCACACGACGGCCGGCTGCTGGCCCGCTTTGAAATGCAGGACAGGCCGAAGACCGGCGCCCGGGAGGCAATGGCGGAACTCCGCTCGCGTGGGTTGACCGTGACGCTGCTCTCGGGAGACGAAGAGGGCGCGGTCAAGCGGCTTGCCCAGGCCATGGGTATCGAGGAAGCGCACGCCCGGCTCTCGCCGGCGGACAAGGCGGAACTGGCGGCCGGTCTGGCCGAGGACGGGGGCGCCGCCATGGTGGGAGACGGGGTCAACGACATCGCAGCGCTGCAGCGGGCCACAGTGGGCATCGCGATGGGCGCCGCGGGCTCCGAGGCGGCAATCGAATCGGCCGACATCGTTTTGCTGAATGACGAGATCGGCAACGTGCCGAGGCTTGTGAACTTGAGTCGGCGGTTCCGCGCCGTCGTTTATCAGAACATAATATTCAGCCTTGTGACAAAGGCGCTTCTGGTTGCCGTAGGCATAGCGACTCCGCTGCCATTTCTCATTGCGGTCGTCGGAGATATGGGCGTGTCTCTTGTCGTTACCGCGAACGCGCTCCGGCTGCGCAGTTAGGAGCGGCCGACGGACTGAGGTACGTCCATGTCGGCGAGCACAGACGTGCCGAGCGCGTCCAGAGCCTTCTCTCCGTCGGATGTGAGCCGAAAACCCCGCTCCCGGACGGCGCCCACGGAATCACACACAAACGCGAGCCGGAACATGCGGTCTTCGCGCAGGAGCGCCATGATAACGGAAAACTGCCAGTTCTCAAGTACATGGAGGGCTTCGAGCGCCTTCTCGCGGAGCCGGGACGAGCGTGCAAGCCGGAGTGCCGCCTCGAAGTCGTCCATGGCATCGGCCAACATGCCGACCGACTGTCGCAACAGACCCTGCATCAGCCGGTAGCCCGGCTCCTGCGGGTTCAGCCGAAGCGCGCGGCGCGCCCACTTGAGCGCCTCCGGAACGTGTCCCGCGCGCCACTGCGCGCGCATCAGCGACTCCACTGAAAAGAGACTGTCAGGGCTGATACGGAGCCGACGCAGGGACTCCTCCACGACCTGATTGTGGCGCCCCTGTGCCAGCATCAGGCTGAGGCGCCCGACGCGATCAATGACGGCGTCTGTGGCGGCAGACCCGGGTTGCGCCGACACAGCGGCGCCCAAACCTCCTTTCGATTCGGGTCCGTCATCAGCAGGTTTTCTTGCGTCTTTCCGCCCCTCGGCTGGCGTTGCCATAGCGAATTTTGCCTCCCTCTCCTCCTGCGTCACGCAGGCCGCGACTTCGCCTTCATTATTAAACATATCTTGACGATAGTCAACCCGTAAGTGTGCCGGTATCTTCGGTCTGTGTCGCGCCCGCCGCCCCTCGGGCCATCTCTTCCGGCTTCGCTTGCAGGTCGGCGACGCGGGCGCGCACGGCCAGTGGGACCTTGCTCCGTCCGTCGGACGTCTCAGTGGACCGCATCGCGGCAAGCGCGCTAATCTGGTTGGCCCACTTTTCCGCCGTGTCAAGGTCCGTTTCCGGCAGAAGGACGATGAAACTGCCATCGCCCTTTCGGCAGATTTGGGCGTCCCGTGGTGCGTGCCGGCGCGCCAATAGGCCCAGTTGCCGCGCTGCATGCTCCACGGCTGCTCGTCCCACGGTCTCTTCCGACTCTTCGAAGTGCAGGGGCTCTATGTACACGAGGCACGCCCGCTCTGCCTTCAATTCGATAACCTGCCTCTGAAACTCGCTGACGCTGAGCAGTCCGCGCGTCGGAGCCGCATCGCCTTCGGCACGGTCTCGAAGAGCGGACAGGGCGTGCGCAAATTCGGCGGCGGTGTCTCGCAGAACCCTTGCGTCCTCCGATCCCAGCGCGCCCTGCCCCGACGACGCGGCGGTGATGAATCCGAGATGCCGGTCTCCCTCTGAAACCGGGACCGCAAGGTAACTGCCTACCCGTAGTTTCAACGCCGCCGTCCCATCGATCAGGTCGGACTCCGCCGTGGAATAGGCGAGGACCGGACACAGGTCGGCCTGAATCCATCCCTCAAGCCCCGGCGGATCGAAACGGAACTTCTCAAACAACCGAACCTGCCTGCCGGCCCGCCCGACGAGAATCGGGCGCTCGCCGTCCAGAAGCCAAACGCCGACATGCCCGCAATCGAGGGTGTCGGCCAGTGCACGGGCTGTGCGCCGGCCGAGGTCCGGTTCCGTGGAAACACCGTCCAGGCGGCAGGCGAGTTCATACAGGAGTTCCGCTTCGGCCATGCGTCGCCGCTGCCTTCCGCGCTCCCGTTCATCCACTACGATGTGCGCAATCGCCTGCTCGGCCTCCTCGGCCCGCCTGCGCATCTCTTCCAACTTCGCATGGCTTTCAGCGAAGATCGTCAGCATCCCGACCACAAGGCCTCGCAACCGCAGCAAGACGTTGGCGAACGGTTTGACCGGCGCCGCAGCGCCATCGCCGATCGCGGCGAGCGCGTCATCCGCGCTCGCCCTCAGACGGTGGGTGGTCTCCCTCCCGGTCACCTCGAAACTCAGCGATTTCGACTCGTCCGGAACGTGGCCGCTCCCGCTCGCTACGACCATGCGGTCGCCCTTCTGATTGCAAGTATAGAGAATCAGCCCGTCGGCTCCCAGGACGTCGCGCAGCCCGTCCAGTATCTGCCCGTAGTCCCCCCCCGGCTTGCGCCGGGCGAGGAGCAGTTGGGCGCTCACACGGTCCACTCGGGATTTTCGTTCAAGCGCCTTGTATGCCGTCGAGAGCCGCCGGTACTGTTCGCGCAGGTCAATGAGCGCCTGCGTGCCGGTTTCAACCCCCGGCTCCGCCAGGTCCGAGATCATTTGCTGGATGCTCCTCGGCCGGACGACGACGCGCGGCTGGTTGGCGAGGAGGGCAGTAATCATCACTCCGGCCGCCTGCGCCAAGATCGCCACACTCGGGGCAAATTGGCCGCTGGTCAGGCCGTCTGCGAAGAGGAGCGCGGAGGCGCCGATCGGGCCCATCGCCGCCGCGTGGCTGCCCCTTTTCGCCACGGCGTATACGACGGGCGCCACCACAATGAGACCCAGAGGCTCCAGCAGACCGCTGTAGGCGAGCGCAAGCGCCAGAACCAGCGCGTCGAGACCGGCGATCAGGCCGGCGAAGCCGGGGTTGGTGAGACGCCGCTCCTCAACAAGGTACGCGAGGAATGCGTATGCCCCCGTGAACAGGCCGATCTTCCAGGCCGCTTCGAACGGCGGCACGCCCGTCCAGCCGGAGGCCGCCATTAGAAGCCCGGCAAGCACGACACGGACTCCAAACTCCCACATTGCTCCACAGTTGGTATCGGCGAACCGGGCGCATTCTCCAGCATCCCCGGCGCCGCCGGCGGCCTCAAGACCGGTTTTTACGCCCAGCCGGAAGAGGCCATGCCCTGTGAGCGGGCCGCCCTGGAGGCCGGACCCACCCAGCAGCCGCGAGCAGACGCCCCTCAGGAACCGGCAGCGCCTGTCTGCCTTCTCTTGTCCCCGGCGGCAGTTCGCGTTCCGGTCTCGGGGTCCACGTAAATCAGTTGAACGTTGCCCACCGAGCGTCGCCGCTCGTCAATCTGATGCCCACGAAGGCGCAGAGCCACTGTCCGGTAATAGCGGTGCTCATGCTCAAAGAGGATTTGGTCGGGCAGCCATTGATGATGTATGCGCGGCAAGTCCACCGCGGTTTGCGGGTCGAACCCGAAATCCAGAATGTTCAGGATGCATTGCAGCACCGCACTTATGATGCGCGGCCCCCCCGGGCTTCCGGTTACCAGGAGCGGCTTTCCGTCTTTGACCACGATCGTCGGTGTCATGGATGAGAGCGGGCGCTTGCCCGGCTCCGGAAGATTCACTTCGCTCTGCACCAAGCCATAGATGTTCGGGACGCCCGCCTTCGATGTGAAGTCATCCATTTCGTTGTTGAGCAGCACGCCCGTACCCGGCGCCGTGACTCCGGAGCCGTATGAACTGTTCAATGTGTACGTGACCGCGACGGCGTTTCCCCAACGGTCCACCACCGAATAATGTGTGGTGTTGCTCCCCTCTCTCAACTCGCTCCCTGGGCCCCAGTCTTCCGCCTTCGATGCCGTCTGGGCATCGAAGTTTGAAATGCGTTCATCCAGGTAGTTGCGGCTTAGCAGGCGGTCTATCGGAATCTCGGTGAATCTCGGGTCGCCCATGTATCGCGCCCGGTCGGCGAACGCGCGCTTCATTACTTCCGCCAGCAGATGCAAATACTCAATGCCGTTGTGCACATAAGATGACGTGCGGAAGCGTTCCAGCATCGTCATCATCTGCAAGATTGCGACGCCTCCGCTGCTCGGCGGCGGCATCGTAATTATCTCGCAGTCACGGTAGCGGCCGGTCAGCGGCTTGACTTCGAGGGCCCGATATGAGCGGAGGTCTTCCAAACCGATGAGTCCTCCGTTTCTTTGCATCTCTTCGGCGATTCGGCGCGCGGTTTCGCCTTCATAGAAACCCTTAGCGCCCTGGTCCCGGATGCGCTTCAGCGTCTCGGCAAGGCCGGGCTGCCGCCAAATGTCTCCCGGCTCTAATCCGGCGAGGCCCTCCACAAAGATTCGCTTCGACTCCGGAAACTCGGAAAGCCGCCTGCTCGACGCCCGTGCGCCCGCGAGAAGCGGGCCGGTCACGGGGAATCCTTCCTGTGCAAGTAGGACGGCCGGCTCGACCACGTCTTGCCAGGGCAGGCGGCCCAGGCGTTTATGCGCCAACTCGAGCCCGGCCACGGTGCCCGGAACGCCGACAGCAAGATGACCGATAGTGGAAAGCCCCGGCACGACTTCGCCGTTATCGTCCTGGTACATCGTTTTTGTGGCATTCAGCGGCGCGGTCTCGCGGAAGTCGAACGCATATGACCTGCCGTTCGCCGTTCGCACCACCATGAAACCACCGCCGCCCAGGTTGCCCGCCTCCGGCCACGTGACTGCGAGAGCGAACCCGACAGCCACGGCTGCGTCCACCGCATTTCCGCCGCGCCGCATGACGTCCGCGCCGACCTGCGACGCGACCGGGTCATTCGAAACGACAGCCTCGTGCGGGAAGGACTGAGCAGTGGCGAGAGGGACGAGGCATGAAGCCAGAGGCAAGAAGACACATGCGCGTCGGCGCAGGCCGGACGCAAGAGGCACGAGGCGAGTCATGCGGTCAGTTTCGCGGGCGCCGGGGCGGCTCCTGCCCGAGGGTATCTTGGAGGCGCCGGGCATGTTCGCCAGTGAGCACGCGGTAGCCCGGACGATGCACGCGCTCGTACTCCTCACTGTGATGAATTGCCGGGAACCCTTCGTTGCGGGTCGAGTCGTCGAGGCGCTCCCACTCGGCCGCCGTCAGCGGTCCGGCGCTGGCCTTTTTCAGTCGCTCGCCGAGAAGTTTCCATAGTAACTCGAAAGACGAAGCGTCGTCGCGGAACTCCCGGGCGCTTCTTATGAACGCATCGAGCAGAGCCGCCTTGTCCCCGCCCTGGGCCTTGTACGGCCTCAGATTGATCCGCACGATGCGGCCGTCGGGACGGAGAGCGGCAATCAGCGGTTCGTCCTCGACACGCTTGGAGAGAGCGGCCCATTCACGGTCGAGCCAATCCTTCGGGCCCTGCGGGTCGGCGATGGCGTGCTCTCCACCGCGCGCGGCGTGGAAGAGCCATTTGTAGGCGTCCTCGATCCGCACAGCAAAGTCTGCGTCCCACTTATCCAGGGCGAATCGCAGGATGGAAACTTGTCCAGCCATCCAGGCTGCGGCGGTCACACCGAACATTCGCGTCATTTTAGCGCCTACCGGTAAACTGCCGGGCATGAGCGCACTGTCAAAGTTGAAGGAGAGAACTGCGGAGGTGAGCAGGCTGAACGAAGCGGCCGCCGTGCTCAGTTGGGACCAGCAGACCTACATGCCGCCCGCCGCGACCGCCGCCCGCGCCGAGCAGGTCGCGACATTGAGCCGCCTCATTCATGAAAGGATCACTGCGGACGAGACCGGAACGCTTCTCGAGAAAGCCGCCCAGGAGACCGCCGGCTCGGATTACGAAGGCGACGACGCGGCGATCGTGCGCGTCGTCAAGCGCGAGTATGACCGGCGAGTCAAAGTTCCTGCGGAGTTGATTGCGGAGGAGGCGAAGACGACAAGCCTGGCGCACGAAGAGTGGGTGCGGGCCAGAAAAAACGACGATTATAAAGCTTTCCAGCCCTGGTTGGAGAAGATCTTTGATATCGAACGTCGCATCGCCGAGCATCGGGGATATGACGAGCAGATGTATGACGCGCTGCTCGACCCGTACGAACCGGGGATGAAGACGTCGGCAGTGGAGAGGATTTTCGAAGGATTGCGGCCTGCGCTGGTTGAGTTAATCAAGGCGATCAGAGAGTCCGGCGTCGAGGTGGATGCGTCATTGCTCAAGCGCAAGTATCCGGTGGAGCGGCAGGTCGAGGTCACCAACGACGTTGCAGGCCGCATCGGCTTCGACTTCAGCCGGGGCAGGCAGGACCGTGCGCCGCACCCGTTCTGCACGAGTTTCGCAACCACGGACGTGCGAATCACCACACGTTTTGACGAGAACTTCCTGCCGGGCAGCGTCTTCGCCTCGATGCACGAAGCGGGACACGGAATGTACGAGCAGGGAATCCCGGAGAGTTTCAACGGCACGATGCTCCGCGAGGGTGCGTCACTCGGATTCCATGAAAGTCAATCGAGGATGTGGGAGAACTGGGTCGGACGCAGCCGGGAGTTCATTGAGTATTACTTTCCCTTCCTTCAAGAGAAGTTTCCGGAATCGCTCGGAGACGTGACGGCTGAGCAGTTCTATCTGGCCGCCAACAAGGTCCAGCCGTCACTCATCCGCGTGGAAGCGGATGAGGTCACATACAACCTACACATCATGCTCCGTTTCGAACTGGAGAAAGAGATGATGGCCGGCAGAGTGAACTTCTCTCATCTTCCCGACCTGTGGAACTCGAAGATGGAGGAGTACCTGGGGATAACGCCGCCGAACGACGCGGACGGCGTGCTTCAGGACGTCCATTGGTCCGCCGGAATCATCGGGTATTTTCCCACGTATGCGCTCGGCAACTTAATCGCCGCGCAACTGTGGGAGAAAATCTGCGGCGAGATGCCCGATACCTATGGCCGGATTCGACGGGGTGAATTCACGCCGCTGCTCGATTGGCTGCGCAAGAACGTGCACTCGTACGGCTGCAAACTGCTACCGAGCGAACTGATACAAAAGATAACCGGCCAGCAAATCGATTCCGAGCCGTATATACGATACCTGCGCAGCAAGTTCGGCGAGATATATAAACTGAACGGCGCATGAAACCTGAAGAGAGGCTGGCGAAACTGGAAGATGCGCTGCGCCGGATAGAGGACGGCACGCGCGACCTGTCGGAACAGTTGCCGGCCATGCGGTCATTCGCCGAAAAGGCCCGCAAAACTGAACAAGCGCTCGAGCAATCGAGAAGCAAACTCGCGGAAAGCGAAAAGCGCGAGAAAACCGCGACGGTTGCTCTCGAAGGGATCGAGCAGGCGATAATGAAGGCGATGGACGCGGCTAAAGGCTACGTCCATAAGCCGGAGTATTCGTTGGAAGAACGCCTGACAATGATGCGCTTGTGCCGGAAGGCGTTTTCGAAACTGAGCGCCGCGGGGTTTGATATCTGGATACCTGAAATTGGTGACGCCGTGGACCCGGCGAAGCACACCGTGAGCGGAAGGGCCAAGAGCAAGCTCGGCGGGGACCGCGTCGCGGACGTCGTCTCGTGGGGCTACTCTTTCCCCGGCGGTGAGGCGCGCGCTGCGGAGGTCTTGGTCGGCGACGGCTCCCTCGCCCGAAAAGAGCGAACCGAGAAACCGAGGGCCGCGAAACCGAAAGTGAAGGCGGGCATCGCCATGGTCGTGGACGATAAGACCGCACGAACGAAAAAGGGCGCCAGAAAAACGGCCAAGAAAGTTGCAGCGACGCCTTTCGACCAATTGGCCCAGGCAGCCAATCGCAATATACAGAAGCCGAAATGAGGCGGCCGGTTCAGTGGGCCGGCGAGAGTCACACGGCACTCCGCCGCGACAAAGTTATAGGACGGTGGGCGGAGCGGTTCGGGCCGCCCAGCCTGTTTCTATCGGACGACCTGTTCAAAAACCTCGCTGCGGCAATCGTCAGCCAGCAACTTAGCGGCCGCGCCGCAGAAACTATTTTCAGCCGTCTCGAAAAGGTCGTCCATCCTATCGAGTCGAAAACCGTGAAGAAGGCAGGGCTCGAACGCATCCGTTCCGCCGGCCTCTCCGGAAACAAGGCCAAGTCGCTGCTCGCCCTGGCCGATGCCGCAGAGAACAACCTGGACCTTCACTCGTTGCGAGAGACGCCGGACGAAGATGTGATTGAGCGATTGTGCGAAGTGTGGGGGGTTGGGCGCTGGACGGCCGAGATGTTCCTCATCTTCTCGCTGGGCCGCCCGGATGTGATGTCCGCCGGCGACCTGGGCCTGAGAAAGGGCCTGCAACTGGTGTACGAACTGGAGGACTTGCCGGAACCGGTGCAGTGCGAGGGGCTTTTCGCACGATGGTCACCGTGGCGGAGTGCCGCGTCGTGGTACCTCTGGGAGGCTGTGGCGCCCGGGCGTTAGTCTGTGTAAGCGAGGGGCCGGGTCTCGCGCGCGTGCCACCCGTCGTCCCGAGGCATGAACACGTTGCACTCGGTCATCTCGCCCCCGTACACGTGGATCGTGATGGAGCTGCTCTCGGGGTCCGCGTTCAGGATCGTGTGATACTCGAACGGCGGGATTAGGCAGCCAGTCGCTCCGACCCCCGCGCGTTCCAGTGTCCGGCGCTCGAAGCGACAGAGTCCATTTTTCTCCTCCAGCAGTTCGTACTGGACGACGTCAATCTGGCCCTCCATGACTCCCTCGACGCACCAGATTCCGGCGTGGTCATGGAGAGGCGTCCCCTGGCCCGGCCCCCATACCATTATGAGTGCGGTGTATTTAGGGTCGTCGCTCTTGTGGAGCAGCCGGCGCGCATATCGCTGCCCGTCCGGCTGTCGAAACGACTCAGGCAGCTCAATCGCGCCTGATTTGATCAACAGGCACAAGTCCCGTTCAACGCGCCGGACTCGCTCCTCTACGCTTGGTTGTGAGGCGGCTGCGTCCAATAAGGAGATCAGTTCGTCATAGCCTCGAAACGCGATACTGCTCATCTTCCTCTCCTGGTGGGCTTGCCGGCGTGCCCGGGGCGTCCCCACCCCTTCATAGTATCACAGGTTCCCGGGTGCCGGGCATAAAAAAACGCCTGCTTCAGAAAGCAGGGGCCGGGGGCATCCTTGCCCCGTCCTCTGTTACCACCGTTCCTTGGTGACGGCCACCTATCAGTATAGACGCCCGAACCGGCCCGGCGCAACCCTTTTCTCGCCGTTTTAGGGTCTAAGGACCGCTTCGAGGCCTCGCCCTATCCCGTCGCTGCCCCAGGACCGAGGTGCGCGTGTGTGCAAACCCCCCAGAACGTGCAGCGGGCAGGGGTCGCCGTGCCAAACGGGAGTTTTTCGGTTCCAATAGGCATGGTAAACCATGCTGCCGTCCCGGCTCCGGGCCCAGCCGGTTTCCCCGCGCCCTGTCACAACCATCACATAGGCGAAGGCCGGCACCCACACCTCGTCGGAAAACAGGAACACGCGATGGGCCGCGAGGCCTGTGCTTCCGGAGAGGGCGTCCTCATCCGCGAGAAGATGTCCGCGCAAACAGACCTTCAGAACGCCCTGATTCTGAAGGAGCACGAACTCTCGGTCCGGGTCCGCATGGCGCTGAACACCTACGATGCGCAACATCCGCTCGATGAGAGGACGGAGCAGAGACCTGAAAAGGCTTTCAACGCTGCGGCGCCTCGCTAACCGCAGCCGCTGTCGGCGCCGCAGTTGTCGCACCTCAGGCAGGTTCCGTTGCGCACCATCGTAAACTGACCACAGTCGGAACACGGGTCTCCTTCATATCCTTTGAGCCGCGCCGCGCGAATCTGCTCAGCCACCAGGCCGCCGGCGCCCACCGGTGTTCTCTGACGCGCCTCTTCCGGGCGCAGGGGCGGGAGCCTGAAGCCTGCGCCCTCGTGGTCTTCGAACGTCTGGCCCGGAATCGTTGAGGACGTGTGGTTCTCGTCCACAACCTCCTCCTCCACAAACTCAGGCACTTCCTCCTTCGGGCGGCCGATCGAGTCACCGCGCAGGTCCTCCTCTGAGACCTGCATGAAATCGGTGCGTCCCAGGTAGGAAACGGCGAGTTCCCGAAAGATGTAATCAATGATAGACGTGGCCATCTTGATGTGATCGTTCCCGTTCACGACGCCGTTCGGCTCGAAGCGTGTGAACACAAAGGCGTCCACGAACTCCTCGAGCGGAACACCGTATTGCAAGCCGAGCGAGACGGCGATTGCGAAGCAGTTCATGAGGCTCCGGAACGCCGCGCCCTCCTTGTGCATGTCAATGAAAATCTCGCCAATCGTGCCGTCACCGTATTCGCCAGTGTGCAGATAAACCTTATGCCCGCCGACGCGTGCCTTCTGGGTATATCCACGGCGGCGGCTCGGCAGCAGGTGCCGCTTAGCGATATAGCGGTACACGAGTTTCTGCGCCTGCTGGCCGACAGGCGAAAAAGAGGGTTCGACCTCCATGATTGCGGCCGCCGCATCGTCCAGCGCGGCACTCAGCGGCTGGCTCAATTTCGAACCGTCGCGGTACAGAGCGTTCGCTTTCAGTCCGAGTCGCCAACTCATAAGGTAAGCGTCCTTTACGTCTTCAACGGTGGACGAGTTGGGCAGGTTGATGGTCTTGCTGATCGCGCCTGAGATGAACGGCTGGGCGGCGGCTATCTGGCGGATGTGCCCCACCCTTGAGATGAGCCGCGTTCCGCGCCTTCCACAGCGGCTCGCGCAGTCGAACACAGCGTAATGCTCCAGACGAAGGTGTGGGGCTCCTTCGATCGTCATCGAGCCGCAGACGTATGCGTTGGCTTCCTCAATCTGTTCGCCCGAGAAACCGAGCGCGCCGAGCATGTTAAAGTTCCAGTCGTCCAACTGGTCAGCCGCGAAACCGAGTCTTTCTATGCAGAACTCGCGGCCGAGCACGTGGTGATTGAACGCGAACGGAATCTCGAACGCCGATTTCAGCGCAGCCTCGAGTTTCTTCAGCGCGTCGTCGTTAAATCCGCGCTCCCGCAGATCGGTATGCGAGATCGCAGGCGACCCCACAAGGGTTCCTCGGCCCATGCAGTACTTCACGATGTCTTCGACCTGCTCGATGTTATAGCCGAACTTCTCAAGCGCTATCGGAAGCGACTGATTGATAATCTTGAAGTAGCCGCCGCCGGCCAACTTCTTAAACTTTACGAGCGCGAAATCAGGCTCGATTCCGGTCGTGTCGCAGTCCATCAGCAGGCCGATCGTGCCGGTCGGCGCGAGCACGGTAGCCTGTGCATTGCGATATCCATGCGCCTCGCCCAGTTCCAGAGCGCGGTCCCACGCCTTTCTCGCCGCGCCGAGCAGATCCGTCGGGCACTCGTCCGGGTCAATCCCAACCGGAATCGTCGAAACGCCTTCGTAATCCTCTTTCGCGGCGTTGTAAGCCGCACGCCTGTGATTGCGAATGACGCGCAGCATATTGTCGCGGTTCTTTGCGAACTGCCGGAACGGACCCAGTTCGCGTGCCATTTCCGCAGAGGCCGCATACGACTCGCCGCCCAGGATGGCCGTGAGCGCCCCGGTTATCGCCCTGCCGTGCGGGCTGTCGTAAGGGATCGCCATTCGCATCAATAGCGCCCCGAGGTTCGCATAACCCAGGCCGAGCGTTCGGTAGTCGTACGACAGTTTTGCGATTCGTTCGCTGGGAAACTGCGCCATCAAAACGCTGATTTCCAGCACGATGGTCCACAGCCTTGTCGCGTGCCGGTAGCCTTCCAGGTCGAACTCGCCGGACTCCTCGTCGTAGAACTTGACCAGGTTAAGGCTGGCCAAGTTGCACGCCGTATCGTCAAGAAACATGTATTCGCTGCAAGGGTTGCTCGCCCGGATTCGGCCGCCCTCTGGACAGGTGTGCCATTCATTGATGGTCGTGTCATATTGCAGGCCCGGATCGGCGCACGCCCAGGCGCTGTAACAGATATCTTCGAACAGGTCCTTAGCATTGACTTTTTCGGCCACTTTGCCGTCGGTCCGGCGCGTGAGCAGCCACTCCTTGTCGTTCAACACGCACTGGATGAACTCATTGGAAAGGCGGACGGAGTTGTTGGAGTTCTGTCCGCTCACAGTGAGGTAGGAATCCGAGTCCCAGTCAGTGTCATAAACGGGAAACTCGACGCTGGTGTGGCCGAACTCGGCCAGCTGGATCACACGCTGGATGTAATTAGCAGGAACTTGAGCGGCCTTTGCCGAGGCTATCGCATCCCTCAGTTTTTCGTTGCGCCCAGGGTCGAACCGCTCGTCGTCGTTCGGCCAATCGTGGCACGCCGCCATCACTGCGCTCAGCTGGTTGCTGCACAGCTTTGAGCCGGCAACCAGCGCCGCCACTTTCTGCTCTTCTACGACCTTCCATCTGATGAACTGTTGGATGTCCGGATGGTCCACGTCCAGGCAGACCATTTTCGCGGCACGCCGCGTCGTACCGCCCGATTTAACTGCTCCGGCGCTTCGGTCGCCCACCCGCAGAAACGACATCAGCCCACTCGACTTTCCGCCGCCGCTCAAGGGTTCCGATTCTCCGCGAAGCGCAGAAAAATTCGTTCCCACGCCGCTCCCATACTTGAAAATGCGCGCTTCGCGTGTCCATAGGTCCATGATGCCGCCTGGGTTCACCAGGTCATCTTTCACGGAGAGGATGAAGCACGCATGCGGCTGCGGCCGCCCATAAGCGCTCTCGCTCTTCTTCAGTTTCTTTGTTGCCGGGTCTACGTACCAGTGTCCCTGCGGAGGCCCCGTGATGCCATAAGCGTAATTCAGGCCGGTGTTGAACCATTGCGGGCTGTTCGGGGCGGCGATCTGTTTCGCCAGCATATAACAGATCTCGTCATAAAAAGCCTGTGTGTCCCCTTCGGAATCGAAATAGCCGAAGTCCTCACCCCATTGCCGCCAGCAGCCTGCCAACCGGTGGAACACTTGGCGCGAGTCGCGCTCCTGGCCTTGCGATCCGTCTTCTTGCGGAATCCCGGCCTTGCGGAGGTATTTCTGCGCCAGGATGTCGGTCGCCATCTGCGACCAATCGTCGGGGACCATCACGCCGTCCATGGAAAAGACGACGGAACCGTCAGGGTTTCGGATCTCCGAAACACGCGGCTCGAAATCGATCCCTTCGTATGGGTCTCCCCCCGGCGATGTGTAGTATCTGTCAATCTTCACGCACTGTCCTCCCTCTTGGGGCGTTCGCCCCGGCACTTGGTTTTTAGCATGGCCTACCCCCCTCTCCGTCCTGCGCCCACCGCACTTCGTCGCCTGCGTTTCTTCAGGGACGCCACAAATTCACGGAACTCGTCCGGGTCCTCGAACTCGCGGTACACGCTGGCAAAGCGCACGTAAGCCACCGGGTCAATCTCGCTCAGGCGCTCAAGGACGCGTTCTCCGATGAGCGCCACCGGCACCTCGGACTCCGGCATCTCGAACAGGCTGCGCTCCACCTCCTCAGCGGCTGCATTCAGCACCGACGTAGGGATCGGGCGCTTCCGGCAGGCCACCTCCATGCTCGCCCGGACCTTCGCCCGCTGGAACGGCTCCCGGCGTCCGTCCTTCTTGACCACCATCAGCCGCCGCTCCTCGATCTCCTCGAAGCTCGTGTACCGCCGCCCGCACTCAAGGCACTCGCGACGGCGCCGAATCGCCTCGCCGTCGCGGGCGGGTCGGCTCTCGACGACCCGGTCCTCAGGATGACCGCAGTACGGACACTTCATAGGAATATCCCCTCAGGACGCCCTTCGCCGGTCCCACAGATATAGGGGTAGCGAGGAGTGTATCACACTATATATCGCGTGTCAAGGGCTAAACGCCCTAATTTCGTTAATTCGTGCGGAAAGACGGTCTTACCCAGGTTTTCCACACCTTTCCCACCCAGAGCCGGCCCGCTAAACCCACTCCGGCGTCGCCCGGGCCAGGTCAATCGCCATCTGAATCAGTTGCGTCGCGCGGCGGGCGTCGGTCGTGCTCAGCGAATGCTTGACGGCCGGCGTTCTCACTTCTGGCATGGGGAAGGACCTCCCCCGAAAGAAGAAGAGCGACCCGGTCATGACTGCGCCAGCCCGGCCATCAGGCGCATGAGCAATTCCTCGGTGGCCCGGCGGCCCGGGATTTCGCCCGCGACTCGCCCCTGGCGGAGCACGATGATCCGGTGCGATAGGGCGAGCAGTTCGGGGAGGTCGCTCGAGACCATCAGAATCGCCTTGCCGTCGCGGGCGAGGTCGCGAATGAGCGCGTGGACCTCCGCCTTCGCGCCGACGTCCACGCCCCGCGTCGGCTCGTCAATTATCAGCAGGTCGCAGTTCGCGGCCAGCCATTTGGCCAACACCAACTTCTGCTGATTGCCGCCGGAGAGGCCGGCAGTGGGCGCGTCCAGTCCAGGCGCGCGGATCTGCATGAGGTCGAAGTACTTCTTAGCGAGGGCGCGTTCCTCTTTCCCCCTGACGAATCCCAACGTCGCGAGGCGCCTGAGCGTGGGCAGTGAGATGTTCTCCTTCGCGCTCATCGAAAGCACGAGCCCGTGGCGCTTGCGGTCTTCCGGTATTAGGCATATGCCGCGCCGCAGCGCGGTGATAGGGTCTTTGGCCCGGAACGCTTTTCCATGAAGGCGAACGTCGCCGAGGGCGTGCGGGTCGAGGCCGAAGAGGGCTTCAGCCAATTCCGTGCGGCCCGCGCCTACCAGGCCGGCGAGACCGAGGATCTCGCCTTTTCGAAGAGTGAAGGATATGCCCTCGAACTTTCCGGGGCTCGTGAAGTCCCGCACTTCCAATACGATTTCTTGCTTCAACTTGGGCGGCTCGGCTTGCGCGTCTGCGGCAAGCTCCCGGCCGATCATCATTCGAATGAGGCTGTCCCTGTCGAGGTCGGCGACGGGTTTCGTGTCAACGACTTCGCCGTCGCGCAGAACGGTGACGGGGTCGCACAGTTCGAACACCTCCTCGAGGCGGTGCGTAACGTAAATGCACGTGACGCTCTGGTCCTGCAGGCTGCGGATGAGGCTGAAAAGAACGGCGGACTCTGTGGGTGTGAGGCTGCTGGTGGGTTCGTCGAAGACCAAAACGTTCGCGCCCCGGCCCAGACTTGCGGCGATCTGCACCAACTGCTGTTTGCTCACCGGCAGGTCCCCCAGGCGCGTGTCCGGGTTGATTTCGGCCCGGATCGCCGAAAGGCGTTCGGCGGCGAGGATGCGCATCTCTCGGAAGTTCACAAACGGCCCTCGGTGCGGCAGGTTGTGCAGGCAAAGGTTCTCGGCGACGCTCATGTTCTCGCAGAACATCAGTTCTTGGTGAACCATGCTGATGCCGTTTGCGATCGCGTCGCCGGGGCCGGAAAATGTGACGCGCTTGCCTCTTATGCGAACCTCGCCCTCCTCGGGCCGGTATATGCCGGCGAGCACCTTTCCGAGCGTGCTTTTGCCGGCCCCATTCTCGCCGACAAGGCCGTGGCAAGAGCCCTCGGCTATGGACACAGAGACGTCGTTCAGCGCCTGAACGCCGGGGAAGCGCTTGCTTATGTGCAGGAACTCGACCACGCGTCACCTTTTACTTGGGCCGGCGGGTGGGCCCGCCTCGGCATGCCCTGGTGTCCTTGTTTACCACAAAAACACAGAGCGTGCGAGTTGGGCGCTCGGGGCACGCTCTTGTGCCATGCCCGACGCGATGGTCCGCGCCCGGCTCCAGCCCGCCGTGGCCGCTTCTCTTTGGGTCCTCGTCCGATGTGTGGCTCTCCGTACGGGGCGTAACCGGAACGGGGCTTGGCGGTCTAATATGAGCGGAGAGGAATGTCGCGTGACCGCTCGCTTGTCTCCCGCCGTTATGCTGCTGGCCGTCGTCTTGTGTGCTGCGCCGGCACACGCCGCTTCGTTTCAGGGCTGCACGCAGGCGGAACGGATCGCCGACCTGATCGGGAAACTGGGGACGCGCCACGGCGAGGAAGCGGCGCGGAAACTGGCGGTTATCGGCGAGCCGGCCGTTGAACCGCTTATCAACTCTCTGAGCAGCGTCAAGACGGTCGTTCGCATGCGGGCGGCCGATGCACTCGGGCGCTTCAGGGTCCTGCGTGTGCTTGTGCCGTTGCGGGAGGCTTGCTTCGATCTCTCCGAGGACGTGCGCCGGGTCGCAATCTCCGCTCTCGTTTCGAACTTTGAATCGCCGAGTTTCGAGACTGAGAACGCGGTGGTTGACGTTCTGGTCGAAGTTGGAGCGTCAGTCGTAGAGCCACTGCTCGTCGCGCTCGAGAGCGAGTCTTTTCCGCGCAGATACCGGGTCGCCGAGGTGTTGGGGAGAATCGGCGATGCGCGCGCCGTCGGGCCTCTCATCGCCGCGCTCAGCGCGGGGGAACGACCGATTCGGAGCGCGGCCGCCGAGGCCCTCGGTGAGATCGGCGATCCTCGCGCTGCGCATCCGTTGCTGGACCTCCTGCAAGACCCCGAACCGGTTCTCAGGCGCAGGGCCGCGGTGGCACTTGGGAAACTGAGGCATCCGGCCGCCGTTGAGCCGCTCATACGGTCGTTGAGAGACCCGGACCAATGGGTGGGACAGTACTCAGCGCAAGCGCTCGGCCGGATAAGGGACGAACGAGCAGCCAGCGCCCTGGCCGAGGGTTTAAAGGATAAGGCTTCGGTCGTGCGGAGGGCCTGCTTGCACGCGTTGGGCCGGCTTGGGCCTGCGGCTGTAGAGACGCTTATCGGCGCGCTCCGTGCACCGGACTGGTCACTGCGGGGGCAGGCCGCGGGCCTGCTCGGCGAGATCGGCGACCGCCGCGGGGTTGGGCCGCTGATCGCCATGTTGGACGAGACGGACGCCTCTCTGGTTCTTGCAGCCACGGGCGCTCTGGAAAGGATTGGAGATTCGGTTGCGGTCGAGGCGATTTCGAAGAACCTCCATGCTGAGGATTCCCAGGTTCGGTATGCCAGTACCAGTGCGCTCGCATCGCTCGGCGAGCGGGGAGCCGAGGCGCTGATTGAAGCGCTCGCCGATGAGGACCCAGAAGTCCGCAGGCAATGCGTTTCCGCACTCGTGCGATTCAGGAGCGGGAAGGCCATGGACGCCTTGGTGGGCGCCCTCGGCGATCCCGACACAAGGGTCCGCCAGGCTGCTTCGGATGCGCTCCACACAATTGCCAGGTCCACTGCTTCGGGTCAAGGGTCGGCCGCCGCCGAGGCCTTTGAAGAGGGGGCCGGGCCGCGATATTTGAGCCTGCTGATTGCGGCACTGGGGGACCGGAATAGACTGGTTCGCACCAGGACGGCGGACGCTTTGGGATGGCTCTACGCCTCGTGCGCCGTCGGTCCCCTCATTGCGGCCCTGGGCGACAAGGAGTCGTCGGTGTGCTCTTCAGCGGCTCGGGCGCTCGGCAGAATCGGAGACAGGCGCGCAGTCGCGCCGCTGTTGCGTGCGATGGAGGATGAGGAATGCGAATGGCGGCTTAGCCCCGCACTCGCGCTGGTCGAATTGAAGGAGCCTCGCGCCGTCACCTTTCTGATCTCAGCCGTTGACTATCCGCGAGCGGAGGCGTGGCGTGCAGCGTGTTCAGCCTTGGGCGACTTGGGTGACAGGCGTGCGGTGCAGGCTCTTATCGCGCGTCTGGGCGACGAAGACGAGAGGGTGCGGCAACTTGCGGCCTACGCCTTGGCGAAGATCGGGGATGAGACTGCGCTTGAACCGATCATCGGCCTCTTGAGCGCGGAAGATTTCCAGACCCGATACTGGGCCGCCATCTCCCTCGGACTGATGGGCGACGCTCGCGCTGTGCAGCCGTTGATCGAGAAACTTGATGACGAGAGTACGCGCGTGCGAGGCGAAGTCGCCGGAGCGTTGGGCAAGATCGGAAGTGCCCGGGCGCTTATGCACCTGCTCAGAGCAGCCGGGGACCCTGAGTCGTGGGTTACGTCGGAGGCGAGCCGGGCGGTCGGGGCTATGCTGGATTTGGCGGCGGTTCGCGAAGAGGTCCTCAAGACAGGAGTGCTCCTTGCTTCGATTACGCATCGCGACCGCGGCGTGCGTCTGGGGGCTGCCCGTGCGCTGGGCGCGATAGGCGGCCCGGACGTTGTCGGGCCGCTGATTGCGGCGCTTGGTGATCCTGACCCACGCGTGCGCCAGGCGGCGATCTCGTCCCTCGCGTTCATTGAAGATGAACGGCGTATTGCGCCTCTGATTCGAGCGCTGCGCGACTCCGACGCGGGTGTGCGCCTGGCCGCGGCCCGGGCCCAAACGTGGATTCGGGCCCCGGCCTCTGCTGAGGAACTGGTGCCCTTGTTGGCGGACCTGAACGCGAATGTGCAGGGCGTGGCGGCGTCCGCGCTCGGGTGGCTGAAGCACGCTCCCGCCGTAGAGCCGCTCCTCGCGATGCTTGACCCGCATCGCCTCGACAGCAATTGGCAGGTCCCGCAGGCGCTGGCGCAGATCGGAGACCTGAGGGCCTTTGAGCCGCTCGTCCGGTTGCTGGGTCACACGCAGTCGTCTGTCCGCCAGAGCGCGGCGGCGGGTTTGGGCATGCTCGGAGACTGCAGGGCTACACAGACACTGATCGAGAGCCTTTCCGACCGCGACCCTTCGGTGCGGCGAGAGGCCGCAAAGGCCCTGGGTCGGATTGGCGACGCGCGCGCTGTGCCGGCGTTGGAGCGGGTTGCCGAGGATGAGTACGCTTTCGTGCGGTGGGAAGCGGTCGTCGCGCTGCACGAGATTGACCCGGACAATGACTTCATCGAGGCCGGCGTAGACGAGTTGATAAGAACGCTGGACAGGCAGGACTACGACACGTTTTATCAGGCGTCGGACGCCCTCATCCGGCTTGAGAGCGGGCGGGCGATTAAACCTCTGATCGCCGTTCTGCAAAGTGAAGAAGAGTACTTCCGATTAGGCGCTGCCTCGGCTCTGGGCCGGATGGAAGCGGTAGCGGCCGTCACAGCCCTGATTGAGACGCTCGACGATCCGGAGCATGGCGTTCGCGGTTCCGTCGCTCGGGCCCTGGGGCTTATCGGGAACCGGCGCGCATTGAGCGCTCTGCGCGGCCTGTTGTCCGACCCACATATGTCCGTGCGCCGCGCCGCTCAGACAGCGATCGAGAGTATTGAGGGAGGGACCCCGCGAAAGCGCAACGAGGTAAGAAGGGGAATGGCCATGATTACGTACACGGACTCCGCCGATGGCGTCTCCCCCGGCGCACTGAAGGGTTTCTTCGCCGGATGGGCTAATCCGCCGTCGCCGGAAACCCACCTTGCGGCCATGCAGAACAGCGACCATGTGTTGCTGGCAATCGAAGATGAAACGGGCCGGGTCGCCGGTTTCATCACGGCAGTCAGCGACGGCGTGCTGAGCGCATACATCCCGCTTCTCGAGGTCCTCCCGGAGTATCGGGGTGTCGGAATCGGAAAGGAATTGGCCCGCAGAATGCTCGCAAAGCTGGACGGCCTATACATGATTGACTTGCACTGCGACCGCGGCCTGGAACCGTTTTACGCGGCCCTCGGCATGCGCCCCGGCTTCGGGATGATGGTCCGAAACTATGAAAGCCAGTCAGGAAAGTAACCGGCCGGTGTCGGCGAATTGCCAACAGTAATCCGGTGTCGGATTGCGTGGGTAAGATTACTCCGTTATGAGCGAAGACCGATCCGGCGAGGCCGGCGAGTGCAAAGTTGCAGCCGTAACCGGCGCTTTCGGGTATTCGGGCAAATACATTGCCCGCCGGCTTCTCGACCGAGGCTATCGGGTCGTGAACCTTACCGGCCATCCGGATCGCCCGGACCCGTTCGACGGCGAGGTAGAGGTCGCCGGCCGGCGATTCGACGACCCGGATTCCCTCGCTCGCTCTATGGAAGGGGCCGCCGTCCTGTTTAACACCTATTGGGTCCGCTTCGCGCGCGGCGGCGAGACGTTCGAGAAGGCCGTCGAAAACTCGGTAACGCTGTTTCATGCCGCGAAGAAGGCCGGGGTTCGCCGGGTCGTGCACACGAGCATCGCGAACCCTTCAGAAGATTCCCCCCTCGGATACTATCGCGGAAAAGCGCTCGTCGAGAAAGCGCTGCAAGACTCCGGCTTGTCACATGCAATCCTTCGCCCGACCGTGATCTTCGGCAAAGAGGATATATTGATAAACAACATCGCATGGAGCCTGCGGAAACTCCCGTTTTTCGCGATTCCGGGCGACGGCAGTTATAAGATCCAGCCTGTTTTTGTGGAGGACTTCGCCGATTTGGCCATACAGGCGGCGGAATCTGAGGAGAGCACGGTACAGGATGCTGTCGGGCCGGAGGTGTTTACGTTCGATAAACTGGTTCGTCTCGTTGCGGGTGCGATCGGGCGGCCGTATTACGTAGGGCTTCGTTTGCCGCGGGGGGCTGCGCCGGTGGGCGATATCGCCGGACACGTGGAGCGGGTGGCCTATGCGCTGAGGCTGGATGCGCCGCACCGGGTGTCGGCGGCGGGGTCGGAGGTTGAAGGGGACGGTTTTCCGGCGGACTTCATGGTCACGGCGAAGTACGCGGAG
>JADFGT010000055.1 GCA_022567555.1 Armatimonadota bacterium
AGCGCGCCGTCTCGAACGACCTTGCGCAGGCCGGGGTCCGCTACAGTTTCGGCCAACTGAGGTTTTCCGAATTGGGCGCCGACTGGCGGCCCCTGCCGCCGACCCCTGTGCCGGCCGACGTGCTGCCGGGCGTGCCTCCGGGGCTCGGCCCTAACTCCGACCCGGATGACCCGGCCGCCACCAACCCGGACCCGGACTATTATTGGCTGCGGCGCCAGGAGATACCCGGCAACCCGGACCCGAACGACCGAGGAGGGCCGGACCGCCTCGGCGCCTATACCAGGATCAACTTCCGGAACGGGCGCGCGCTTGTTCGCGTGCGCTACGCGCCGAGCGGTGTGGAGATATTCGATTTCGTCGGTCCGGGCGAGATCAACGTCAGCGGCAAACTGCGCGCATACACGATCATCGAGTCCGTGGGCCGGCCGGGCGCCTTCAATGAGAGGGACCCGACGGCGGTGCGGCAACCTCATATCCAGAACGCGCGCCACCTGACCGCCGTCGTGCCGATAGGGATCATCGAGTCGGCGCGCTACATCCATAACAAGTCGCATCGGAACCAGCCGATTGACCTTGGCATTCCCGCCGATTTCGGCGCGAACTTCCTGGGCGGCCCGGTCGCCGTGCCTATGCTTCTGGGCGGCCTCGTTGTGCCCGCGCCCCCGGGTTCGCAGCCCGGCAACGTGATCATGCTCGGCGGACCGATGTATATTAACGCCTCGGTTAGGGTCCACGGCGACCTGCGCGTGTGGCTGAACGCGGGGCTGGGCGAACAGATAAACATCAGCGGCGACCTGGAGTTCGCCTCTCTCGCGAGCACGCTGACAATCACGAGGATTGACGAAGTTGGTATCACGAGCGTATTCAGCGCGCTGCCGAGCAACGACCCGGCCTTCACCACTTTCCTTGGCGTGCTTCGCGACGGCAGGACCGTGCTGGACCCCCAGGGCTATCCGCGCTCAGTGCCCCGCAAAGAGCCTCCCCTCATTGACGATGAGGACCCGAACACCGGGCAGGTCCGTTACCGCGACGCGACGCGCAATAGCGGCGCGCTCGGCACTGACGGCTTCGGCAGGAGGTTCAATCTGGGACGGCTCGGTTATGGGCGCGGGGTTTACGTGGACAACTTCGGAGACCTGGCGCGCGATAGCCGGGACGGCGATTTCAGCCAGCGCTTCGACTGGCTGAACCCAAACAACGGCCACCCGAACTCCGCCTGGCAGGGACCATATTATGTGCCTCTCGGCACCTACATCCAGCTGTTGGACGACGGCTTCATCATCGGCCGCAACGTAAGAAACAATAACGACACCTGGCGGGATTACCAGAGGAGCGACACGGGCCGGCACGTGCTCCGATTCAAATTGGGGATCGGTTCCGATAACAGGCTGCGCATCATAAACGAATTCACTCCGGGAGTCGGCAGTTTCGGCAGCCCGAGCACCTTTGACTTTGACCGGGGAGCGGAGTTCAACGGCCTCATCATGTGCGAGGGCAACGTGCGGGTGCGGGGCGTCATTCCGGACAGCGTGCAGATGACGATCGTCAGCATGGGTACCGCTTACGTCGAAGGCAGCATCGTGAAGGGCGACCCTGACTTCTCTACGCTGGCCATCCTCGCCCGCGACAACGTTGTGATAAACACGACGCAGTTTCTGTCGCCCTCGTTCCGCGACACGCTGCAGATAGTGCGGGACAACAACAATCCTACGAGCCCTGCGCGCATTAAGGTGGACCCGGCGCATCCGCTGCACCTGAACGTGCAGTTCCCGTTCGACCCGGCCTCGTATACGTACCGCAACCTTGTCGGCGCGGTCGAGCCGTCGCTGTTCATCGCGCACGCCGCCGAGTTCGACCGCGCGGCGTTCATCAACCTGCTCATGAACAGAGGCTTCAGCGCAACCCCCGAGTACCTGTTCGAGAACGTCAACCCGCCCAACGCCGCCGCTCCGTTCTATCCGCCCGGACCGCCGATCCCGACCTACGGCCTGGCCGACCCGAGCACGCAGGTCCTGCCGGTGTTCGAGAAGCGCAGGTTCCAGATTTACCCGCCGGACCCGGGGGTAAGAGGCGATTACCTTCTGTTCCTCGGGGCGTTCGAAAACGAACTGGAGTTGAAGAAGGACGGCACGATCTCCCCCCCCCAGGGCAACGCGGACTACTTCGTCAGCCGGGCCGCCGTCGTTCCCGGAGACGTGGAGATACACGCTGTGCTATACGCGCAGGAAGGCAGTTTCTTCGTGATTCCGGGCCCCTGGTTCAACCCGAACCCGAACGACCGGCGCGATAACTTCGTGAGCGCTATTGACCGCGCTGCGTCGTTCAGCGCTTCGGTCGAGTATCCGTTCTACGGCGAGCCGCTGGACATAAAGATAACAATCTTCGGAAGCGTAAGCGAGAACTTCCCGCCGCAGATGGCCGATCAGGCGGACTGGCTGCGGCACTGGGGATGGATTCCTGCGGAGGTCGGCGAGTCGGGCCGGTTCATACCGAATGAGCACAATCCCGGCAACCGCGACGACTACGCGCCCAACCTGTTCATCAACTATGACCCGATCCTGATTTCCGGCCGGCCCGGCGGCTCTTTCAATTCGAGCGTCGTGCCGCCGATTCGCGTGGACGACTTCGGCCGCACGCTGCCGCCGATGCCGAAACTTCCGGTCGGAACCAAACTGTTCTACTTCGGAGAGTTGAATCCGTAATGCCTGTCTACTTGCAAGAGGTGATGCTGTGAAGGGCGTATTGATTAGAAACTTGACTGTCGGCCTGGCGGCCGTTGCAATCGTCTGCGGCGCAGCTGCGCAGCCCATCGGTTATGCGCGCACCCTGGTGAAGATAAGGTGCGGCATTTTGCTCTTGGAGAGCACGGCCGCATTCTGGGGTGCTGGAGTGCCGACAAATGCGGACCCGTACGTGTTCTTCAATCTGGACCGTCGCACAGACTTGAAGCCGCCCGCGTGGGAGTTCGACAACCCGCTGGCATCGGGGTCAATAACACCGCAGATGGAGGCCAGGTGGGACGCGATTTTCGGCGGGGCAGGCCTTGGGCCGTTCACCACCGGCGACAAACTGTTCAAGAACATGGCGCCTTATTGGGAGGTGGACCTGAACCAGATCTCGGAAGAGAAGATCACCGAATATGACATCCTGCTGATCCATGCGCCGGGCGGCATCAATCTCAATCCGTTGGAGCGCTCGAAACTGCATGCTTTCACGGATTCCGGTGGAATCCTGTGGTTTGACAAGTCCACCCTGCAGTCGGTTGAGGCGTTTAACGGTTTCCCTGTGCCGTTCAGAGTAACAAGCGCGGGCGCCAATCCTCAAGTTCTCCAGTCTCTGCACCCGATCCTGACCTACCCATACCGGATCGGCGGCTTCCGGGCGGCGTTCATGGGAAGCCACCGGGGGCGGCATGCCATACAGAGGGAGAGCCTGGGCGCTATAGGCCTCGGCGGTTACGAGGCGATCATCTCAACGATGGCCCCCGACTTTGACCGGATAAACGTTGTCATCTCAAACTCGGCGGGAGTCGTGCTCGGCATAGCGCCGCTGGGCAACGGGTTCATGGTCCTAACCAGCAGCAACATTGTTTCCAGGATCAACGAACCGGCGGGAGGGACCGCACTGGGGGGGCTGGGGAGAAACAGCGGACCGGTAGCCGGCGAAGACTTCCTGAACATCCCGCCGACCGAACTGAAGTTCGCATATAACATGATCGCGCTTGCGGGCGGACACCCGGCGCTCAGCAAAGGGGGCAGGCGGCTCAACTCGTCGTTCGACCATATCGGCGCGCCGCTCCTGCAAAGTTGGGTTGACCCCGCCATCAACCTCAGCCAGGGCGACCATACGAACTACGTGCCGCCCGCGATATACAAGGGACTTGTCTTCGTAACTTCGGGCAGTAATCTGTACGCTTACAAGACCGACCCGAACCGAGACTTGGACGGCGACGGCCTGACGGATGACGGCCTTCAGGACAGCAGCATAGGCGCGACGCGCGATCTGGTTTGGGTGAGCACAGACATGCCCACGCCGCTCAGTTCGCCGGTCGGAGTTGAGGTTTCCAACGCGGGTTCGGGCGTGCCCACAGACCAGATTTATGTGGTGGACGGCGGCGGCGACCTGCGCGTTTTCGACGCGTTCCCGAGGGACGCAGGCGGCCGGCTCTTCGGACCGGCGCCGATTGCGCCCGTAGCAGTTATCACGGACCCAGGAGACATCGCCGTCGTGGACCCGGGCCTTGTCAATCGCGGGCCCTACGCGCCGGTATTCATGGAGGGCCTGGTCTACATCTATGACACGTATGTCGCCGGCTTCGGCGAGAGGTCGGGCCGCGTGTGGGTCGTGGACGCAGCGACTTTGCTACTGGCGGAGACCGGCGGCACGCCCTGGTCGGCTTCCGGCACGGGTTCGCCCAATTTGCCGGAACCGGGGGGGGCGCCCACCATCGGATACATCCCCACCGACGACAACCCCGGAGGGCTGGACAAGGTCATCTACGTGAGCAACCGCTCGCGGCTGGCGCGGTCGTCTGCCGGGATCAGCAGCATCTGGGTGGGAGTGCGCAACGAATCTCCCACTGTCACGCGGACGCCGACCAACATTGACCTGACGACGCGGGCGGCGGCCAAGGGATTGCGCGTGTTCCTGCCGCTCGGCGAATCGAGTTACGGCGTAAGGGTGTATCTCGTGGACGACAACGGCGTTCCGCTCGACCCCCCAACCACGGCGACGTATCTGGACGGTTCGATAGTGCAGTTTTCGCCCGGCCGCCTGCGGCTCGGCTTGAACAGCCCGCTCCCCACGACAATCGGTGTAAAAATTGACTATCACATTGACTGGGGCACCGGCGAAGTCAATTTGATAGCGAAACTGATCCGCGGACAACTGTTCCTTCCGGACGACGTGCAGCGCCGGCGCTACATGCAGAAGTCCCTGGCGCTTGCGCCGAACGGCAACTTGTTCATTGTCACGAGCAACGAGATAAACAACGGCGTGTTGTTCAGTGTCAGGGAGTTCGCGCGCGGGCAGTTCCGCCTGAACTATAGGTGGGACCTGCATGACGGGTTCACACTGGTTCTAAACAACACCGAGACCGTGCGGTTGCCGCCAGTGCTGGAGAATCGCGATGACATGTATCCGATCTTCGGCATGCCGTTCCCACGGCTTACGCGACTGCACTTTCATGGCAATCCGGTAGTCAGGAACAACGTCGTCTACGTCACCGCGCACGCTGACCATCAGTTCGGTTTCTTTTTCCCGGTTCCCGCCACTTATCTGCTCGCGTTCGACGCAGACCGGGAGCCGGCCGAGATTCGGCTCAGTTCGCCGCTGCCGGCGGGCCTGCGCGTTAGACAGCCCGACATCGCCGCGAGCAGCAACAGGTCTCGGCCGGAGCGGTTCGTCACCCTCCAGCGGAGGCAGGCTGAACAGATTCGAGAGAGAGGCCTAATCCGGTTCAACAACATGATGTCGAGCATCAGCGGACAGATGCGCAACGCGTTCAGCACCTCGATGCCCGTGATCATCTCAGGGAACGGAGTGTCGGAGATGCTGCTGGACCCGGAAACCACCGGCTCGCGCTGGAACCCGCTGCTGTGGTACTTCTGCATTCCCTCCTTCCGTAACGAGAGCCCGCCGATGGTGATGGGCGGCACGGTTTACGCTGCGGGGGCGAGCATGCTTGACTCGTTCTTGCGCGGCCTCCCGCCGTCCCTTCAGGGCGCGCTGTTCGCCATGGACTCCGAGATTCCCCCGAACGACCCGTCTCTGATAACGATCCCCGGCCAGCCCGGCCTCAGACAGTCGCGCTGGGTCATCGCGGACCCGTCGCAGCCTACCGGCTTCCGGACGAACCCGCATGTGCGCTGGCCGTCCGGTGAGGGCGTCAGTTCGTTGAACGACTTTTTGGTGCGCCTCAGCCAGACGCTGCTCGAGTTCACGCCTCAGGCGCTCGGCGTCATCGGCGGTGACGGCACGCTGGTGACATGGGGCGACATCGGCCTCTATGCGTATAACCGCGCGGCTACGATCGTCGCGGACGAGGGACGCATCGTGGAGTTGGATTCCGCCGGTTTCGCGCTGTGGTCCAGCGACCTCACATACCAGTACGCGCAGAACGGAGGCACAACTCTGGTTCAGACGCGCAAATTGGAGCGGCCGACGAAGGCCTATAAGATCGCCGAAAATGAGTACGCGGTAGTGGATACCGGCGGCAACCGAATAGTGCGCATTGACAAGTCGGCCGGCGAGGTGCGGACACTCGAGAGAGTCCTGCTGGACGCGACTTTCCGGCCCAGCGGATGGAGCGAGGGCGACCCGATCGAGCTGAGGCAGCCGCGCGACGTTGCAGTGTGGACGGATTTTGTGCCCGCCGCGAACAACGTGCTTCCGACGGCCCGCAGCCTGGAGTTCTGGGTGCATTATTTGATTGCGGACACGGGTAACCGCCGCATGATCGAGCTGGTGGACCGGTACGTCGCCGTATTCAACACAGCGACCCGGAGTTATGAGGTCGGCGACGTGGTCATTGACGGGGGACAGGCGCAGCTCGGCGTGCTCATTTGGCACACGCCGGCGAATCTGAGCGGAAAGACTTGGCAATACACATCAATCCGGCGTTTTCAGATAGGCATAGACCCTGCGAGCGGCAATGCCCAGTTCGTGTTCGTAGGCGGCATCGGAGACATGATGCCGACGCGCGTGAACACCGGCCTCGACCCGCCCTCGGGCGCGGGCCAGCGCGAAACCGGGGGGGGGAACGGCGGCCTCGTGATATTCGATCCGGTGAACGGCGACCAGGTCATCAACGAGGTATTGCTGCCGACGGGTGTAACAAAGAAACTGTTCGGCGTCAACTCGGTTATGGTGCGGCCGGTCGGCCTCAACGGCAACTTCATCGAGTACGCGATTCTGTTCACCGATTCGCAGGGTGTGTTCGAGGTCCGTGATATCGGAGGAATCTGGACCGTGATCTGGATGCTGCCCAACGGCGTGTATGAGAGCGTGCGAGGCGTGAAACTGCGCGCGGTCTCCGCCGAACGAATGCTGAACGGCCAGGTTCTGATAACAAACTCTTTCTACGGCACCGATAATTCGGGCAACCGGTTCATGGGCGAGGTGACGCAGTGGCGCGACGACTACAACCCTGTGTTGCCTGATCTCGGATTCACCGCGTTGAGCATTCAGTTCGAGCTTCCGCCGGTCGTGGGTACGCGCGGGCTGCGCATACCGCAGTTCGCAGGTCGCCGATGATGGGACGGGTTGCACAAAGAAGGGTGTGATGATGATGAAGAAATGGAAAACAGGAGTTGCTGCGCTTGTCGTGCTCGTCGGCGTCACCGCCGTCGTGGGACAGGGAGGCGACAGCGCCACGCACAGGGGCCAGAACAGCCGCGTTGGGGTTAATCCGGACCCCGCGGAGATAGGTCCCGGATTCGCGGCCCTTCAGTGGTGGCACCCGACGCTGATTGACGCCGGCAAGGAGGAGATAGTTGACAACTTTGTCGGCGCGCCGGACTTCACGACCACCGGTACCTGGACCATTCCGACTCCTTTGGATGAATCTCCCGACTGGTTCGCGCCTACGAGCACGCCCGGAGCAGGACTCGAACCTTATCTTTACGCGTTCACGGTAGCCAGTACGGTCGGCACGGGCGACCCGACCGCCGGAGAGACCGCGACGGCGACTTGGATAATTGACGACCTGGACGCCACCAAGTTTTATTCAGTCTGGGTCTGGTTCCCCAGCAGTGGCACGCGCTCCGGCGGCGGCCTCATAGCGAACAGCGACTTCGCCGTCTATAAAATCGAGCACGGAAGCGGCCGAGAGTTTGTGGACGTCCTGCCGCACTTGGGCGGCGGTTTCTGGACGCGCCTCGGACGCAACCTGGGGACGGAAGAGCGCATCTTTCAGCCGGACGCAGCGACCGGCGAAATCATTATCACGCTCTACAACACGGTTCCGCGCGATGAGTTCGACGTGCTGATGGGTCCGGTCGGGAATACCATCGTCGCCGCGGACGCGGTGCTGGCGATCGAGGGACCGGGTGAGATTTTTGCGTCGCCGGTGGTGAAGGAGATCGGCCCCGCCGCGACCGACATCATCGCCGTCTCCGTGCGCAACGAGGCGCGGCCCGACCCCACTGACCCGCTGGGGTCGCGCCAGATTACGACCGGAACCGTCTATGCGCTGGAGGCGTTCCAGGCCAATCCGAACGTCGGCCTGCCTCGGTGGGTCTGGTCGCCGAGCCTGGTCACATCGGTAAATCTCGTATTTGACAACACGAACCCGGCTTTCAGCGCAGACGCCGGGTGGACGCAGCCTGCCGTCCCGGCTGCTCCGGGCTTCTTCGGAACCGACTACGCGGACTCGCCGGTTGACCTCGTTTATCCGGGTTCAGCCAGGGCCGTGTGGGACCCCGACCTGCCGCAAGACGGATTCTATGACATTTACGTCTGGTTCCCAGGCAGCGGCGGCGGCAAGGCATATGCCCGCGCGGCGCGCTACGTGGTGGACGAGAACGGCGCAACGTTGGAAATTGGGGTGGACCAGGACGTAGGCGGCCAGTGGGTGCGGCTCGGCACCCGCTCGTTCCTGCACGACGAGGCCGCCGGAGGTCTGGAAGTGGAGGTCTGGAACCACAGTTTTGACCCGTTGGACGCGGGGCGGTTTGTTGCGGCGGATGCGATCATGTTCGTCGGCTCCGCGACCGGCGCCATCTTCTCAACCCCGACGATAGCAAACGTTAGTATCAAAAAAGACAACGGCCTCACCGAGCCGACGGAAGTTGTATTTGTGGCCGCCGAGGACGGCCGTATCTACTGCCTCGACGCGCGGGGCGGCGGCGGCAACACGACTCTCTATTGGGCCTATCCCTCGATTCCGGACATCAACGACCCGGGTTGGACCGACCCGAACGATCCGATTGACGGACCGGCCGGGAATCGCGTGCCGATGCCCGGCTCGTTCGGAGTCTCCTCGATGCTCGTTGAAAACATCGGCGGCCGCGACCTGCTTTTCATCGCTGCGCAAAACGGCCGTGTGTATGCAATTGAAACGGTCGGGCGGGGCGACTATGACCCGTCTACCCTGACGCCCGGCACGACGACGCGGGTGTGGACCTGGCCGGACGCCGTTTATGACAACGCGACCGGCACGCAGACGGTAGAGCCGGATCGGCCGCCGTTCGTGGGCTCGGTCGCCTATGACGACGTCACCGGCCAGATCTTCGCGGCCGGAACGGAGGGGCGGCTGTTCGCGCTCGACGCCGCCGGGAACGGCGACCAGACGACCGACATGAACTGGGCGTTTCCGACGCTCACCGACCCTGTGATCGGCGCTCTGTCCTCGACACCGGCGATAGGCGGCGGCAGGGTGATCTTCCCGTCGTTTGACGGGCGCGTTTACGCCCGGGAAGTGAACGGCGGCACGGCGCTGGCAGACAACTGGCAGTACCCGCCGGCAGTTGACCCACCGCTTCTGCCGTTCGACTTCACGTCGGTGTGCTACGTACCCGCGGCGCTGCTCGCGCCTCCGGTTGTGCCTGACGACCTGGTCTACTTCGTGAACGACGACGGCACAGTCTATTGCGTTCAGGGCAGCGACGGAGTGCTGGTTTGGAGCGAGAACGAATTGGGCATCGGTGCGTTCAGTTCGCCCTACTTCACGCCGCTGCAGCCGCCCGGCACCCTCACTGTCGTCCCGACCATCACATTCGGAACGAAGGACGGAGCGTTCGTGGCGCTGTACGCACACCCGTTGCAGACAAACGTGGCGGGCGGGCGTCTGGCTTGGGGCTGGCAGTCGATCGGTGACTTCGTGTTCGCGTCTCCCGCCATTAGCCGCCAATGGATGTACCACGCCGGCGTGGACGGCATCCTGTACGCGTTCAGTTCGATCGGCACCGCCTTCGGCGGCGGCGGCGGCGCGCCCGGACGGCAGATCGTCACACCGAACAACCCGATCCCGGGATTCGAGAACTTGGCGTTCAAGTTTGTCTCGAGGGCCGATTATTCGAACCTCAGGCAGAGCCCGGCGGTCGGCGATCCGAGGACGATGACGGAGCTCTTCCCGCCGCCCGCGGTCCCCGCTCTCGAGTGGGGTGAAAGGCTCAACGTGGTCGCTTACAACTTTGTGTATCCGGCGAATCCCGCAGACGTGCCGACCATCAGGTTTCGTATTACTGGAGGGGGCGGCATCAACATCCGGATGGACCGGGTGGCGCAGTTGGTTGACGGGGAGACCGCCGGCGATCCGAACAGCGGCTTCGCCGTCGCCGGTATTCCGATGAACGGTACCGGCCGCAACTTCCTGACCCCCGGAAGCAACATCCAAGTGGACGTTCATGTCATCGTGAGCGGCCAGCAGTACAACACGCCGGAGGCGCCGCGCCAGATAACGGTCGCGAACCCGCTGACGGTAGCCACGGTTCCGTCGTTCGGAGGCATCGCGCCGCCCCTGGGCAAGTCCATCGGTTGGAACACCAATCCGAGCGACCCGGAGAACCTGATCAACGGCTCGAACAACAAGGCGATCATGAGTTCTACCGGCCAGGTGGTTCACGGGCAGAGCGGCGCGACCTCCTTCCTGATTGCTGACCGCAGCCGGATGCTCGAACTGATCGGCGGCGGGCTGAGGCGTATCCGAATGGCCCGGGGAGACGCGGAGTGGCAGGGCGGCGTGGCGGCCGTAGTGAAGGAGCTGCCGTACGTTCCGGCTTGGGAAGAACTTCCGGCCTTCATCCCGAACCTGAGTCGCGACTACCCGGACATAGACCGGACGGAGGTTGACCTGGTTGCCGACCCGTTCGGCGTGGCAACCGACCCGTTGCTGCGGCAGGTTCGTCTGAGGCCGCCAACCAACTTCGATCCGAACGACCCGCTCACGCGCATTATCGAGCCTGTGCCGTTCGGGCTGGAATTCTCAGTGCTCCGTTTCCAGCCGGCAAACCTGACTCGGTTCATTGACGCGGCCGGAGAGTCGCTGGAAGGCGGCTACCGGGCGCGGGCGGTCGTGTTCGTTGACAGCAACAGCAACGGCCGGCCGGACGGCCTGGAGCAGGCGCTTTCCGACCTGCCGCCGCAGTCGAGGCGGGAGGCGTTCCGCAGCCTGAACCTGGGTGCGTCGGTGCCGGTGGACGAGAGCCTGGCGGTCGTGGAGCCCACGGTTGACTTAGGCGCCGAGCCTCACAGCCTCGGGTACACGACTGCGCCGCCCTGGGACCCCGCCAACGTGTTCGTTCCGGATATCAGCGCGGGCGCGCCGTACAGGCAGTTCTTCCAGCCGTTCACGGTGCGAAACGAGGGCAACGTGAACATGCTCGACCTGCGGGTAGCGACGCGCATCGGGCAGTTTCCTGGCCCAGTCTATTACTCGGTGGCGTTCGGTTCCGACGCCAACGACCCGCTATCTTGGATTGACGGCTCAATCAACATATTCAGCAACCTCAACCCGCCCTATGCGCCGTTCAACGGTGCGGTGAACGCCAGCGGCGACCCGCGGGTGACCCTGCACAAGGCCCGGCCCGGCGATCGCGCGGCGACCGTGCTTTCGGTGCCGGACGTGCCCTATGGCTTTCCGGCGCCGCCGAACAGCCTTCCGCTGGTCGGCGTGTCGGTGCCGCTCGGCTTTCCGGTCGGCGATTACAGCCAGCTGATAAACGTTGTCGAGGACAATTTCCTTGTCGGCGGGTTGAACGACACAGCTTTGATGCTGGGCGTCGGCGGTCTGCCGCTGGAGGCGTATTCCGACCCGACGATGACGGTCAAGTTCATCAACAGGGAGACTCGCCTGACCGGCGGCGCGACGTTCGGGGTGCTGCCGCACGTGGACGATCCGCTTGGGGCGGCCAGCAACTTCACGTGGACGAACACGGCGCCGGCGGCCTATCGCGATGAAACCGGCAGCCTGCACCTGGCTTGGCAGTCGAACCGTCCGGGTCTGGTGAACGGCCCGGGCGTGCCGCTGGCTCAGGACGTGTGGAGCCTGTTCCACGGCGTGTTGAGAGGCCTTCCGCCGTCCGAAACGCCGGCGCAGGCCGGGGCGAGCCCGTTCCGCGACCTGATGGCCTGGACGAGTCCGGCGACCAAGTTCTGGTTGCCGTTCGCGGGGCCGGAGCCCGGCGATCCGCCCAATGCGCTGTTCGCGGGCACGCCGGGCGTTGTCGTGGGCGCGCCGCAGTTCGAAGGGCCTGCGTTCCCGGTCAACGTGCGCGCCGGCCCGGTAGTGGCGAACGTCTCTCAGAATATCTTTTGGGCCGGACGGGCGCTGAAAGACAGCAGCAACCCGCCGGACGGCACCCCCGACTTTCGGGACAATCGGATTTTCTATGCACCGTACGAGATGGCGTCGGGCGCGGTCGTGCCGCAGATCCGCGAGCCGCGCTGGTTGATCAACGATCCGGAGATCGAAAAGAACCGCTTACGCCCACTGCATTTCGGTTCCGTGGGTTTGGCTGTGTTCTGGTACGGCGAGGTGAACGGGCAGAGCAAGATGTTCCAGAACGTCCGTACGGTTCTGTCCCCCGCCGCCGGCGACCAGACAGCGAACTGGACCCAGAACCTGCTGATTGACCCGGGCCGTGGGTTTGCCGCCGCATTCGACCCGACGCCGATCGAGAGGCCGGGCGGGGTGGACCTTGTGTTCACGGGCAGGATGCGTGACCGCACGCAGTCGGAGCTCTTCTACGCGAAGTTCCGGGCCAACTCACAGGGTCGCCTGCTGGACCTGAGGAGCCTGTCTGAGCGCAATAGGGAAGTGCTTGCCCGCGAGGGTATGACCAACACCTATCGCGCCCGAGGCGTAAACTGGAACACGCGCAGATCGTTCGAGGTGTGGATGCAGCGGCCCGGTCAGGCGGCGGTGCGTCTGGACATAGCGTCGTCCCGCAGCCGCGACTCAAGGTCAGGAGTGATCTCGTTCGACAGCGAGACGGGGGGCAAGATCTACCTGGACCCGCATACGGGCACGGTGCGTTTCTCGACCGGCGGTCCGGGCAGCGGGGCGCAGGTGCAGTTGCGCTACACGCCGAGGGTGGTGCGGGTCACCGGCCTCGGGAACACGGGCGGCCACTCGAACCCGAGTTCCTTCTTGGATAACCGCGAAGAGTGGAATCGCGATTTCTGGTCGCGGGCCGGAAACTACAGTCCCATCATTCCTCTGGACCGGCCGCGGGTAGGCCGCCTGTGGCATGTGTATGAGCGTGGGGCCACCGGACCCGGCCAGATGAAGCGGCCATATATGCAAACGCAGCGCCTGGGCGTCCAACTCAACTTCCCGGTGGCGATAGACCCGGCTACCGGGCAGCCGCTGGTGTCGGTCGGCGGCATGGCCGGGACGTTCTACCAGGTGGATCCCGGCAACGGCAGAATCTACTTCACCGTCGCTGACGAGGCCGTGGCGGTAACGGTGACGTACCAATACCGCGACGCCGTCGGCAATCTGTTCACGGACGTAGTGGCGGCCCAGGTGAGCTGGATACGCGAGACGGCGGAGCAGCCGGTGCCGATCGAGCGGGCGGTGGACGAGAGCAGCGTATACGCCTTCCCGGACCCGTTCTACGACCAATATGAGGCGCTGGACCCAAGGCCCGGCATGGTGTGGATGTTCTTCACGAGCACTCGGGCCGGCAGCCGCGACGTCTACTACCTGACGCTGGCGCCGCGCTTGGGGCCGTTCCGGTTCATGCCCTGAGAGGCGCCGGGGGGACCGGATTTGCGAATTCGACGGACCTGCGAGAACGAACCGGTTTCGCGGGTCCGTCCGATGGAACGGGGCCGATGCCGGGGTCGGCTTGACAGGTAGGCTGCGTGAGGGCTAAGATGTGCGGGTCCAGACTGGACTGGAGGACGGATGGCTAAACGGTTGACTCAGGTTCTGGGTGTGGATATCGGCACCCAGAGCACGAAAATCGCCGCACTTCGTGCGGGCAAGGATGGAGCGTCGGTAACGGCGCTCGGTATGACGCCTACCCCCGAAGGGACCGCCGACCACACCGGTATCTTCGACCCGCAGACGCTGGGGGCGATGCTGAAGAGCCTCATTGTAGAGGTCCACGCCGGCGTCAGGCACCTGGTCCTGTGCATCAGCGGCCAGTCGGCGGTGGTCGTGCGCATACTTGAAGTGCCGAAGATGAGCGACGCGGACCTCGCCCAGCACATGCAGTGGGAGATCGAACGGAACGTGCCGTTCGCGGAGAGCGACACAGTGAGCGATTTCAGGCCGGTCGAGAACCCGGCCCTGGCGGCCACGGACAACATGGAGGTCGTGATGGCCGTCTCCCCGCGCAGCGCGATTGAGACGGTCTTGGCTCTGATAAAGGCGGCAGGGTGCAAGCCGGCCGCGATAGACGTGGAGCCGCTCGGTCTCGGCCGCGTGGTGCAGATGTGCCACGGCGGCGACCTCGCCCAAAAGAACGTGTGCGTGGTTCACATCGGGCACTCGACAACATCAATCAATATGTATCGCCAGGGCGTGCTCGCTTTCCCGCGCACTGTCCCGCTGGGTGGTTCGATGCTTACGCAGGCGCTGGCCGACGCTTTCAGCCTGACGGTCGCGGAAGCGGAGGAGAAGAAACGGCAGGAGGCGGCCATACCGGAGGCGGCCGCGGAGGCCGGATTCACCGCGCCCGGCGCTACTGTACAGGCTGAGTTCGAGCCGTACACACCGTTCGGCGAGGAGTCGGGCGAAGGCGCCGGAGAGGCGGCTACCGGGGAGCCGAAACCGGCGGAGGAGCCGGCGGCACCCGCGGCGTCCGACCAGGTTTTTCAGGCGCTCCAGCCGCAGCTCGAAGAGTTCATTGCCGAACTCCGCCGTTCGATAGATTATTATAAGAGCAGAGGCGGCGAGATCGAGGAGATCGCGACGAGCGGCGGCGGCGCGAACCTGAAGGGTCTGGACGCATACATGAGCCGTTCTATGGGCCTGCCGGTCAGCCGGCTGAACCCGTTTCAGGGGATAGATGTCAGCGTGAGCGGCCAGGCTGAAACCTATGTGAGCGAAAATGCATCAGAGTTTGCAGTAGCGATGGGCATGGGGCTGCACATCGCCTACGACTAAGAGGAGTTCGTCAACGGATGAAACTGAACCTGGTACCGAAGGCCGTCGCGAAAGATGTCGCGAGCCGCACCACCTTCTTCGTGGTGCTGATCGCGGTCATCGCTTCTCTGGTGGGGGCGTTTGCCCTGAACCTGAACAACCAGGGAGAATTGAGCAAGTGGAAAGGCATGGCGGAGCAAAAGAAGGAGCACGCCGACAGGGTCGTGGCCACGGCCGCCCATGCGGACGATGTCATCAGTGAGGCGACCATCATCCTCACAAACACGCAACTTGTGCAAGACATTGACGCGGCCAACATGGCCTATCCGGTCCTTTACGATGGAATCAGGGAGTACATTCCGTCTTTCTTCCGCGTCCGGACGATGGAAGCGCAGTCGACGGGCGCAAACGCCGCCACGGTGACGATAACCGGATACCTGAAGACGTTTGAACAGTACAGCGATATAATGATCGCGTTGCTCCGGTATCCGCGAGCGGTGGGTGTAGGCCGAAGCGGGTTTGCTCCCGTCGCCGAGGGCGACGAGGGACCGTTCGACTACGGCCCGGAGACATCGGAGAGAGGGCCGATACCCGGGTGGTCGGAAGTGACAATCATTGTGGCGGTCGCAGTGGGCGGACCGGACTTTCCTACGGGGCTGCAAGTGCCGGACCCGATGCCTACGCTGCAAGCGGCAAGCCGGGGCGCCGCTCCTGCGGGACCGGGAGCCGGCGGAGGTCCCGGCGGCCGAGCGCGGCCGACGTTAGGCGGCGGGGCTGCGGCCGGAGCCGGGGGAGCGAGCTAAATTGGAGAACGGAAGAGCGAGGAGCCTATGTTTCGACTGAGTCCGATAACGTTCATAATCTGCGGCGCGGTCCTGATTGCGATCACATGGGGCGGCTTCTGGTTCTTCTCGATAGACAAGACCCGGAAGGAAGTCGCGTACTGGAAGGAGCAGAACGAACTGCTGGATGATATCACCTCGCGGGAGAGCCAGGATGACGCGCGCGAGCGGGTTAAGCTGGCTTATGAGATGGTACAGGCGGCCGAGGTCCAGTGGAAGGAGATCGCGGAGAAGCGAACCCCGAGCGTGGGGCGCTTCAACTTGTCGGGGAACCGATGGCAGGCCACGGTGGAGGCCCGGCGGTGGCACGGCGAGGTGGAGCGGGACCTTAAACGGTGGATAGCGGGCAGCGGGGTAACGCTCACCGGACCCGTGGAGGACGGCCAACTGGGGCCGTTCGTGCCCTACCCGACGGAACTCCCGAACGAATTGGTCGAGTTTTATTTCAACTTCCCGGCACTCGAGTTCCCGGTGGCCATCTGGGACCTGGGCACCCTGACCGTGGAGGGCACATGGGAGCAGATCACGAACCACGTGCGGTCGTGGAGCGACATCCCGGGCTACGTGGCGAGCGTACGCGGACTGGCTATCACCGGAACGGGCCGGCGCCTCGAAGCGACCTACGGTCTGGTGGTCATCGCGTACATCAACACGCCTGAAGTGTTCGGCGGACCGGACGATGACGGTAAGATTCCTGATGTGAGTCCAGCCCAGTCCGCCGGCGGCCGGTCGGGCACGCAGAATCGGCCCGGCGGCGGCGGCCCGTCGGTAGGAGGCGGAGCTGGAGGAGGCAGAGCGGCAGGAGGCGCAGGCGCAGCGTCCTGACGCGCCGATACTGAAAGATATGAGGAGACCGGAAATAATGCGGCTGATCGGATGGACACTCGGCACGGCTTGCCTGCTGGGCCTAGCTGGATGCATCACTCCGTCGGACCCGGACGATGTCAGTTCGGTGCCGGACTTGCAGGGGCAGGCCCGGGAGGCGTACGAAGAAACGCGCATTGCTGATCTTATGCCCGCCGGAAGCCCTACCGACTTGAAGCCCCACACAATCCCCGAGATTCGGGTCAGTACTGAGAAGCGGTTCGCGTCCCGGATGAACCCGTTCTCGCTGTTCGGCGAGGAGATGGCGTTCGAAACCGCCATCCGGTACCGCATCATCCTCAGCAAATTGCCCGGCCTAGCCCAGGAGTTCCCTGCGCCGGTCGAGGAGGTTCCGCCGGAACTTCTGCCGGTTGACCCGCCCCCGTACCGGCGTGTGGCGGGAGTCTACTTCGGCGATACGGTGACGGCCATCATTGTAATGGAGGACGGAACGGGCCAGATCGTGACGCCCGGAATGGAACTTCCCAACACAGAATGGCGGGTAGAATCCATTAGTGAGGACGAGGTCATCCTGGTTAGGACGAACAAGCAGCCCGATCACCAGCGTGTGCGGCTGGAATCGGCGCCGGTTGTCCGGCCTTCCGGAGGGCGTGGCGGCCAGCCCGGGCAGCCGGCGGGTCAGCCCGGGGCGGCCGGCGGTGGAGCAGGAGGAGTCGGGTAGAGCCGAAAACGGGGAAAACACTGAATTCGAGAGTAACTTTCCAGCAGATTCGACGTTTGTAAGATGGAGGTGACAGAAAAGTGAAAAAGGGATACTTGACCCTATTGGCGGCGGTGCTGGTGGCCGGCTTGATAACCGTGCCGGTCTCTGTGGCCGCTCAAGAGGATGTAGGCCAGAAGATAGTTCCGTCGCTGGAACTTCAGGATGCCGACATCCGGGATGCGCTGAGGCTGCTGTTCGAGAGCGTCGGCGTTGTGAACTACACAATTATGCAGGACGTGCAGGGCACCGTCACTGTAAAATTGACGAACGTGCCGTTCGAGACGGCTCTGCGCCATATCCTGGACCAGGTGAAGGCGACGTTCCGCGTGGAAGCGGGCATCTACATGATAGTGCATCGTGAGGTGGTCCCAGACTTTGGGACACCGCCGGTGGACCCCTCGGTGCCCACCTCGACGGTGACCCGGAAGATATACCTGCAGTCCGCCGACCCGGGGATCATCACGTTGTTGCTCAGTGGCCAATCCAGTGTCGGCATTCCGCCTGAGATCAGCACGCTGTCGGGTGGCTTCGGCGGCGGCTTCGGCGGCGGTCGAGGTGGTCAAGGCGGCGGCTACGGCGGCGGGCAGGGCGGCTTCGGCGGCGGCTTCGGCGGCTCCGGCGGCTTCGGCGGCTCCGGCTGCGCTGCATCAGCTGCCGTCTGGGCAGTCCGCCCGGCGAAGTAAAAGCCAGCCACGGCTCCCGTCAGCGTGCTGAATGCCGCGAGCACCGTGGTGAAGAGCGTGGTGTCTACCTTAGTCACAGGTACAGTTATCGGTTTCCCGTCGGGGTCAAGTATAGTTGCCGGATTCCCTTCGGCGTCAGGCCGCACCACGAGTTCCTCAGTAGTAGTCGTAACAGCAACAGCGTCCTTTCCGAAAAAGATGAAGATGACGAATGAGCCAATCACGAGGAACGCGATCAGGCCTCTGATCGAACCCTCCGGCAGCGCCAACCCCTTGAGCCGAGCCTCCGGCAGCGCCAAGCCATTGAACGAAGCCTCGGGCTTCTTCCTTAGCGGCCAGTCCCAGGTCCGGTAGAGCACCAATAGAAGGGTCCCGGCCAGGATCGCGGCTAGAACGATCAGGCTGATGTATAACGGCATCATGCTCATCACCTCCGCGTTGTTGTCAAGCTCTTTGTACCCATATCCCGCACAGCTTGCCATGCGCATCTGGATCCTGTCAAGGCGATCGCCTTAGCAGAGCCGCTCGAAGAGCATCGAGACCGAAGGCAACCACGGCCCCGGCCAGCGCTGCGAAAGAGGCGCGCGCCGTATCGAAGAGAGCGGTGTCTTCCCTAGTCAGCCCAGTTCCGATGTCGTCAAACCCTGTTACTTGCTCAGTTGAGAGAGCGTCTTTACCGAAAAGGAGGAAAATGAAGAATGCGCCAATGACGAAGACCGCAATCAGGCCTCTGATGGAGCCCTGCGGCAGCGCCAACCCCTTGAGCCGAGCTTCAGTCTTCCCCAGCGGCCACTTCCTGGTCCAGAATAGCGCCAAGAGGAAGCTCATCACCAGGATCGCTGTTAGAGCGGACAGGCTGATGTACAACGGCGTCATACTCACCGCCTCCTGCTTGCTGGTGAATATTCTACACCCTTGCTACGAGCATCTGCTCCGTGTTGCGTCGGTTCGCATTCGCTGAAATGAGAAGGCCCCCGCATCGTCGGGGGGCTGATTGCTGGTCGTTGCTAGCTGCGGCGGGCTAGGAGTAGCCGTCCCTTAACTCTCAAGGTGATCACACCCCTGGAGGCGACGGGATGATGGAGGGCGTGACTGCGGTTGATCAAAATCCCCAGTGCTGGCCCTGCAACCGGACGCTGGCCGAGTACCTTGGTCGGCCCTGGTCGCTGAGGTGCCGCCGATGCCACGCCAACAACCGCAGCGAGACGGAAGAGGCATGACTACACCGATATCCTGTCGGAGACTAGGGAGAGGATTGCAGATGTTGCAATATCGGGGCTTCAGCTTACCTAGAAACCTAGTTAGCCTCAGCCCTCAGTGGCATCGCAGGAAGCCTGCATCAAGGTGCCAACACGATGACCTGATCATGATGCCTCCGAGGCGAGTCGGCGGAGCATCTGCTTCGCAAGCAGAGGGTCGCGAGTTCGAGTCTCGTCTCCCGCTCCAGCCCGAACACCTACTGGCGAGAGGCCGCCCTTCCGGGGGCCCTCTCGCCCACGCTGTTCCATGACCACCTGCTTTCTGAGCAGCGTGCTGACGCCGAAGACGCAGGCGTTTGCCTGTTCTAGGAAGGAATGCTAGACTAGCACCCTGGCGAATGCCTGGTAGGCGGGGAGATGTGGGATGTGGACGCGAAACGCCCTTATAGGGTTGTTGTTGCCGCTGTCTGCTGTGGTGGGCGCCTTGGTGGCCGACGGTTCCGGAAGAAACGTCCTTGGCCCGAAGGCAGATCCGGCGGTGCCCGGCGTTTCGGTTGCCGCAACTAGCGGCGGTGATCTGACGCGAAAAGAGTTGGGGACCACCTCTGGAAATGCCAGCGGCGTTGGCACGTTAGAAGAGCGGGACGAGTTCGTACCTGGCGACGAGGAAGCCGAGCCCAACTACGTGCCGGGCCAGCTCATCGTCAAATACGGACCCGGCGTCTCGTTTGACGCGCAGACTTTGGTAGAAGAGAAGCGTCCCTTCGCCCCGCTTACTGGCTCAGACAGGCTCGACAACTTGAATCTCTGGTTTGGCGTGGAGTCCGCGCGTGCTCTGTTCATAGAGCGGAAGGGGCTGAGCACCGCCGCAGCGCGGGCCAAGTGGGAGCGGCGTGTCGCAGATACGAAGGCGCGTTTCCCCGAGCGGACGGCACGAGGCGACCCTGATGCGCCCATTCCCGATCTGAGCAATGTCTTCGTCCTGGAGTTCACGACGCCAGGAGACGTGATCGCCGTCGCGGAGGCGTACGCCGCCGACCCCGACGTCGATTACGCTGAGCCTAACTACATCTTTACCAGTGACGTCGTTCCCAACGATCCCTTCTGGCCCACCTCGGGTTCCTGGGGACAATCCTACGATGATCTCTGGGCCTTAAAACAGATCAACGCGGAGCAGGCGTGGGACCTCAGCCAGGGAGCGGGAGTCATAGTCGCGGTTATCGACTCAGGATTTGACTTTACCCATCCCGATCGCGGCACGATGTGGACCAACACCGGCGAAATCGCCGGCAACAGCATAGACGATGACAGCAACGGCTTCGTCGATGACGTTGATGGCTGGGATTGGGTGAACAACGACAACGATCCTGACGACGACTACGGCCACGGCACCCATGTCACCGGCATCATCAATGCCGCGTTCAGCAATAGCACGGGCGGTGTCGGGATCGCCCCCCAGAGCACCGCCATGGTCCTCAAGACGCTGGACGCCTCCGGCAACGGGGGCACGGCGGATCTGGCGGCCGCCATCGACTACGCGGTCGCGAATGGGGCCGATGTCATCAACATGAGCCTCTCGACCAGCCCTCTCGTAGGAGCCAACGTCGCGACGCTGAGGAG
>JADFGT010000005.1 GCA_022567555.1 Armatimonadota bacterium
TTGATGTTGCTGACGCATTGCGTCTGCTTCGCCTTCTCTTTAGCCTGGGCAAACACCGGGAACAAGATAGCTGCCAGGATCGCGATGATCGCGATCACCACCAGCAGTTCGATGAGCGTGAACGCTCTGACTCGCTTCATTTGTTCCTCCTCACATTAGTGCGATTACCTGCCCTCCTCCGTACGCGAACGTAGGGCATGAGAACAGATTCTCCTTAGTATAACGTAGTTTTCCGGTTTTGGCAACACTTTTTTTCCTCGAGGGGCTGAAAATGGCGATTTCCGCGTGTGACCGGCAGGAATACCGGGTTCGAGCAGCCGGGCTGAGCGGGGTCGCGTGGAGGCCGAATGCCGACCCCTAACCGAGGTCGCCCGCCTCCGACCGAATGGCCTCGCGCAGGCGATCGTAACTCTCGTCCAGGCTCTGGGGCAGCACCCTGACCTCTCCCACAACCGGCATATAGTTCGTGTCCCCGACCCAGCGAGGCACGACATGCCAGTGCAGGTGGTCCTCGATGCCGGCCCCGGCCGCCCTGCCCAGGTTCAGGCCGACGTTGAATCCCTCGGCGCGGAAGGCCATTCTGAGCCAGCGGACGCAGTCTCGCAGCAGGCGCTGGATCTCGAGCATCTCCTCGTCATCCAGGTCCTCAAGGTCGCTGGTGTGCCTGTACGGGGCGACCATCAGGTGGCCGTTCGTGTAGGGGAAGGTGTTCATCATGACGAATGCGCGCTCGCCCCGGTAGAGGATGAGGTTCTTCCGGTCGTCCTTCTCGGCGGGCAGGTCCACAAAAATGCACTTGGCGCCGCCATCGCGGACCTGCTCGATGTACTTGATGCGCCACGGGGCCCAAAGCCGCTCCATCCCCGGTGAGTATGTTCGATGCCGGGGGGTCCGGGGCGGCAAGCTTGCGGTTGGGCCGGTCTCCAGACCAGCCTTCCCCTGGTGCGCCGCCGACGGGCCCGGCGGCACCTCGTTCTTTGGGCACGCCGGAGGGCAGGGCCGGCGGTTTGGGGCGAAAGGGGCCCAGGTGGTAAAACCTGCCCAATGAACGTTGACCTACTCAAGAGGCTGACCGAGGCCCACGGCGTGCCGGGCCAAGAGGACGAGGTCCGGGCGATCGTCACCCGCGAATTGGAGGGGACCTGCGACCTGAGCGTGGACTCGATGGGCAACCTGCACTGCGTTCGGGAGGCGGCCGTGAAACCGCGCCGGGGCAACGCGAAGAAACTGATGATCGCCGCCCACATGGACGAGATCGGCTTCGTTGTGAAGCACATTGACGACAAGGGGTTCCTGCGAATCCAGACGCTGGGCGGCTGGGACCCTCGGCAGATGTTCAGCCAGCGGGTGTTCGTGCACACGAAGGCCGGACCGGTCAACGGCCTTCTCACCTATCAGACCAAGCCGAAGCACATGCTGTCGCCTGAGGAAGCGAGCAAGCCCCCCCAGATTGACAACTTCTTCGTGGACCTCGGTCTGGACGGCCGGGCCGCCAAGCGGAAGGTGCGCCTGGGCGACATGGTCACCATGAACCGGACGTTCCAGCAGATGGGCAAGTTGATGACCTGCAAGTGTATGGACGACCGGGCCGGGCTCTACGTGATGATCGAGGCTGTGAAGGCGGCGCGGCGGCACCAGGTGGACGTTCATGCCATCGCTACGGTGCAGGAGGAGGTGGGTCTGCGGGGCGCGACGGCCAGCGGCTGGAGCGTGCAGCCGGACATCGCGGTTGCCTTAGATGTGACTTTAGCGAACGACTTTCCAGGAATCTCCGACCAGGACCAGGTGACGCGGCTTGGGGAAGGCGCGGCGATTAAGCTGATGGACAGTTCGCTCATTTGCCACCCGAAGTTGGTGGAGCATTTTCGGTCTTTGGCGCAGAAGCACAAGATTAAGCACCAGATCGAGATCCTGCCGAGGGGGGGGACCGACGCGGGCGGTGTCCAGCGGCTGCACGGCGGGATTCCTTCTTTCACTTTGTCCATCCCGACTCGATATATCCACACGGTGAACGAGACGGTGCACTCGGGCGATGTGGACGCGTGCGTGAAGTTGCTGGCGCGGTATATCGAGGACGCGCACGGTGGGAGGTATGGGTATGGGTAGGCAGGTCGCGGCGCGCCGGGCGGGGCCGGCCTCGAGGTCGGGACTGTGCGGCCCGTCTTCGCGGACGAGTTGGATAGAGAAGAGATACAATTCCGGACAGCCGGCGTAGCTCAGTGGTCAGAGCGGCTGTTTTGTAAACAGCGGGTCGCGGGTTCGAATCCTGCCGCCGGCTCCAGCGTTTTGAACCTGAATCCCGGTAGTTCGGCTCTCCTGCCTTCGGTCTCGACGTCCATTTGACCCCAACCCTGACCCCCACCGGAGGGTGAGTGACTGTCCCCGAAGCTACGTATGCCGGGTGCGGCATGGGCAGTTCCCACAGGGGAAGGTGGGGCTTGAGAATCAGGGGACGAAGGGGTACGCACCCCCCGGCCGGCGGTCCGTTACGAGGGAAACGTTCCGAGTATTCCAATGTCTTTTTCCTGTTAGTTACCGACCCTCCTTTTGACCCCGGGGGATGGTGGACCCCTACTTCGGAGTCTCCCCGGTGTCGGTAATCCTCACGGGAGTTGGACCGACGAACAGGGGCATGGAGATCTCGGTCGTCCTGCGGACGGCGTTCGGTGAACTGGGTGATACCCAGTAGCGATCTGCCTATAGCCAAAACCGAATCGGCGTCGAACGAGTAGCATAACTGAGAGCGATGGCGACGCAGCGAGCACAAATCACTCCGCGGGCACAGGCGATGCTCGATTTTGCCTCCTATCTGCGCGACAGGCCGGATGACGGTGAGGAGAAGTCGGATGATCTCGCCGCCCGATTCGGACTTCCGATCGAAGTCGTTAGGGAGTCGTTGCGGGTTATCAGCACAGGCCGCAGGACGCCCGACAGCCGAGGCGCGATTGAGCGCGCCGGCCTGGGCAATCGCCTGAGAAGACCGTTTGCCGCTATGGGCGGCATCTTGCGAAATCACCCGGTGGTTTCTGCCATCACCCTGGGGCTTGCGATGGCGGCTGCGATCCCGCTCGGACGCGTTCTCGGGGCTCCCTTCGGGCCGGTACTCGTCGCATCTGTTGGCGCGTTGGCTGGGGCAGGATTGATTGTCCTCAACTTCCTTCGGGCGCAGTTGCGCTATGCCCTCATCACGGCCTTTCTGTTTGTGGCGCCGATTCTGGCAGCACTCATGCTCACGTTCTTGTTCGCGTCCGCCGATGAACTGCGAATCGAGTTGGCCGACGTAGCACCGACAGGCGGAGCGCGTCTGGCATATTTCGTGGTGTTGTTGGTCAATTGGACGTTGACCGCCGCAGTGCTCACCATCATCGCCGCGCTCCTCGGGGGCTATCGCCGCGTGCGAAAGGAGATTCGCGATGAGGAGAGGCGTGACCGGCTAGTCCTCTTGCAGCGCATTTTCGACCTCAAGGCACGACTGCAGGAGCCGCGGGGCGAAGACGGTAACAGGGACCGGCCAAACCGCTGGCTTGAATACGCCCGGGCAAGGTGGTTGGCGGTGGCCGCCGGCCTCGGTCTCACGGTCGGGCTCGGCGAGGTGCTGATCAGGCTGACCGTTGGTATTCCCCAGGTGGTGTCGCAGCTTGCGGAGGTGCCCCCCCTTGAGCAACTGGTGCCTGCCATTGCGATTTCCACACTATCCTTGACGCTGCTGTTGCTCTCAGGCTTCGCTGCCGGGAACTGGCTCAGAGGAATAGCGGCGGGGGTCGCGTTTTATATGGCCTCGAATCTGCCCATCTTGTTGCCGGTTCCTGGCCTGGGGTGGGGCGCGCTGACCGAGCCGTTCAGGGAATCCGCTTGGATGCTGCTGGTTCTCCTCATCAACCCACTTCTCGGGATGGTTGCGGGGATGGGCGCGGCGATAGAAGCAAGCGCGGGGCGTCAGAGCCGGATTCGGGCCTCAGACCAGGCGGCGCTCCTCAGCGAAATCGTCCGGCTTCAGCAGGTTTTGCAGACGGGTGCGGCGGACCTGTGCGTTATGTCGGTGGACGTAGTGAAGAGTATTCTGATGAAGGAAGGCGCCGACCGCTACGAAGTCGAGGTCTCGTTCCGAGCATTCCAAGAGTTCATCGAACGGAACGTCCGAAGACACGGCGGTTCCATCCATTCAACCGCAGGCGACGGCGCCGTGGCGGAGTTCCACGGCGTTCCCGAGGCGTTCGCCTGCGCCCGTGCAATCCAGTCCAGCCTGCCGGAATTCAACGCCGGCGAAAACCGCCTGCAACTGCCGTTCCTGGTCCGCGTCGGCCTGCATTGCGGGCGGGTGCATGGAGGGCTGGATGAAGTCGTTTTCACGCGAGTTATAGATATCGCCGCCCACATTGAAAAGGTGGCACCCGGCGGCGGCATCGCTCTATCCGAGGTCGTCACCGGACAACTGCCCGGTGAGGCATTCACCCTGATTGCCGAGCAAATAGATGAACAAAACGTGTTCATCTCATTAAGCCCGGCTGTGTGACGACCGACACGTTCAGATCGAAGGCCGGTACGCACCCCCCAGGTCGGCGGTCCGCTACGAGTGAGCCGTGCCGACTATTGCGATGAGTTTTTTTGTGGTAGATACGACCCCTCTTTTGACCCCCCGGGGGGTAGGGATCCTCTACTTTGGAGTCCCCCCACTGCCTCGATCCCACGCGGGAGAGGAGTCCCATTTCCCTGGAGGTAGCCCGACGAATAGGGCGCCTGATGTCGTTTTAGGTTTCTGAGAACGGCTCTGGATACTAACGCATCGGAAGGAGTCCCGTCCGAAATGTATGAGCCTCGCCTTCGACTCCATTCTGTAAGGATTCGGTCATAATGAAAGACCATGAGTATTCATATGGACGAGGAGGTGCGCTCCAATGAAGTGCATAGCGCTTTTGCCTTTTGTACTGTTGCCTCTGGGTAGCGATTCAACCGCACAGCAACGCTCGCCAGAACCTGTTCCGCCTGTGAAGGTAATGATCCTTGGCACCTATCATTTTGCAAGCCCCGGCCTCGACGTCGTGAAGACTGGAGTGGCTGACGTGATGACGCCAGAGAAACAGGCGGAAATCGCTGAGGTGGTTGAGGCGCTATCAGGGTTTCGCCCAACGAAGATCGCCATCGAGGCATCGGGTGCAGCGGCTGTGAAGTTCGACCGCGTCTACGCAGCATATCGCGCAGGTGAACATGAGTTGACGCGGAACGAGCGACAGCAGCTTGGTTTCCGCCTTGCCGCCAGGTTCGATCACCAAAAGGTGTACCCCATTGACCATGGAGGTGACTTTCCATTGGAAGAAGTAATGGCGTACGCACAAGAGCACGACCCCGCTTTTGTACAGGAATTCATGAAGATGGTCGCAACCATTGAGGCCGAGGAGGACAGCCTCCAGCGACATGCAACAGTTCGAGAAATCCTCCGTCATCATAACGACCCGAGGTTCATCGCTGGGGGCCACAGTCAGTATGTAAACATGGCAAGAGTAGGGGCTGGCGACAGCTATGTTGGCGCCAATCTTCTCGCGGCATGGTACGACCGGAACATCCGGATCTTCGCTAACCTCACGCAGATCGGTGAACCTGGCGACCGAATCCTAGTCATCTTCGGTAGTGGCCACAGTGCCGTCCTGCGCCACTTCGTTGAGAGCTCCGAGCAGATGGAGTTGGTCGACCCGTTAGATTTCCTGTAGGAAATTGCGGCTGTCCATCTAACTAGGCGGGCGGGTCACCGAAAGCGGCATGCGGCGCCAGCATCGCCTTCGAGTCCAATTTCATACGCAGAAACGTGGCTTGAGCGGGGGCACGAAAGGGGTACGGACCCTTGCTTGCAGCCGTCTTTATCCGATTATGGGCGTCATGGACATAAGGAGGCATTCTGACCCCAACCTGGGGGGTTGATCCCAACCGACAACGGAGAGATTGGAATGATGGCGCGGGGTTTCGGGTACGAGACAGGGTGTTATGGACGCTTGCAGACGACCTATCTTAGGATTCGTAAACCGGCGGTCGCGGGTTCGAATCCTGCCGCCGGCTCCAGGAGTTTTGAACCTAATCAGGTGGTTTCGCTGTCTGCTCCAGAGGTCGATATCTGAGTCCTGACGACCTTCTGACCGCGGCCGGAGTGCGAGAGACCGTCCGCAAGGCTCCGTATGCCGGGTCCGGCAGTTGCACATACGTGTATGACTGGGAGGCCGGCCTCCTACTTCTTGCGATCACCCAAGAGCAGATAAAGAACGCCGACGACGACTGCAAACGCGATAGCCCCGGCGAATAGAATCTTACCAATAGTTGGATGGACCCTGCTTGTGTCTTCGATGCTCAGGTCGACCGGGATCGTGCCGGCGTTCAAAAGATTCGCGGTGTACTTCGCTTCTTTGGCTGTGAACTGACCGGTCAGTTGAGACTGGCCCCTCGAAAAAAGGTTGCCCCGCATCACCCTGGCAAAAGTGATGATCTCCTGATCGATGATCGCGACGAGCCACTCGTTCCGGTTGAGGACCCTGCGACCCCACAGCCCCATGATTCGGGTGCCCTCGCCGTCGAACTGCAGATTAATCAGATGGTCGCCGGTGGAGGATATCGGATCCAGTCGCGGGGTCGCTTTGGCAAGGTGCTCACCGTCGAGGATTTTTTCCCAGGACTCGATCATCCGGTCCCACTCGGCAGATTTCTCGACAATCGGGTCCGCCGACCCTCGGCGGTAGAACACGTCTACTTGCTCTTCGTCGGCGTCCGTGATGATCAAGTGGTCATATCGCCCCTGTCGGAGAAGGGTTACGCCGTCGTCTCGAAAAGTGGTTACTGTCCTCGCCCAATAGAAGTCCACCCGGCCGGACGACCTCAGGAGGTCGCGTGCGTCCTGCTCATCGGTGAAGCCCGGAAGTTCGACCACGAACCGGTCCTCGCCTTTTCTGAAGACCGTGGCCTCCTGGACGCCCAGCCCGGCCTGCGCCCGCTCCTCCAGTATTCGTATCACCTCTTGGGCGGCGCCCTGCTCCCAGTCCTGGTGCTCGTCGGGGTCCAGGCTCTCGATATCGGCCAGTAACGTGATGCGCAGGCCGCCCGCGAGGTCGAGGCCCAGCCAGGGCTCTTGAGTGACGATAAAAAGGACCGGGGCGCCGACCAGCACGACCACGCCGGCCACGACAAGCACCCCATTCTGCCGCCTATTCATCTCTGCGCTTAGTCTTCCCCCTTCTGCCGTGCAGAGTCGGGAGTGGCCCGCTAAAAGTCGTCGCAGGCCTGGTACGCCTCGATTACCGCTCGTTCGCCGTCCTTGCCGGGTTTGCTGTTGCCGTGTTCCATGCCCAGGACCCCGGTGAAGTTCTTGGAGTGGATGTGGCGAAAGACGTTGCGATAATTGATTTCGCCAGTGGTCGGCTCGTTCCGGCCCGGGTTGTCTCCCATCTGGAAGTAAGCGATCTCATCCCAAGCCTTGTCAATGTTGGGGATTAAGTTCCCTTCCGTGACCTGCTGGTGATAGAGGTCGTTAAGGATTTTGCATGATGGGGACCCGACCGCCCTGCATATCTGATAAGCCTGTGGAATCTTGCTTAGAAACATCCCGGGGTGGTTCGCCCAGGGGTTAAGCGGTTCCAAGACCATGACGAGGCCCGCCGGCTCGCAGACTTCGCACATGGCTTTCAGGCAGTCTACGGCGTTCGCCGTTTGATAGGCCCATTCCAGGCCGCGGTCATAGGGGCCGGGCACGACGGTGCACCATTTCGCGCTGACTCGCTCGGCGACCTGAACCGCTTTGCGCATCTGCTCTCTGAGCGTCTCTTGCGTTTCTTTTCCGCCGCGAGCGTAAATGGGCCGGCTCCATTCCGCATGCGCAACGAACACGCCCATCTGCATGCCGAGATCGCTCATCGCTTTGGCGATGCGCTCCTGCTCCTGGGGGGGGCGGCCCATCATGCCGTTGTCTTCCCAGGCGCGGAAGCCTTCGTCCGCCGCGAACTTCAATTGGTCAACCGGGTCATCTCCGGCATGGTGTCGGAACATTCCGAAGTGCGGCGCGTACTTCAGTTTGAAAGGGACCTTTCCGGCGGCCGTCTTGTTTGTTTCCGGCGAAGCGCCCACTCTGGATGCGATAAGGCCGGCGCCGGTTGCGATGCCGGCCTTCATCAGGTCTCTGCGGCTCATCTTTTCGGACATTCCTTGTTTGCCTTCTCTATTTGAGTTGCGTCTTTCCGGGAACGGCGACCGGCGGTACCGCTATCGGGCCGAACTCCAGGTTCTCCGGCATGAGTTTCTCGGTGGAGTTCAGCGCCTGCTCCCAGGTCACCTCTTTGCCCGTGTAGGCCGCCATGCGGCCCATGATTGCGGTCAGCGTGCTCTCGGCGACTTGGCGTCCCTCATTGAGCGGCATGCCGGAGCGTATGCTGTCTATTAAGTCTTTGTGCTCAAGCCTGTACGGGTTCGGCCTATCGCCCTCGAATCGCCACTCGTTCTCTCCGCTGATGACCGTGTTCGCGTCCGATGTGCCCTTGGTGCCCACCAGGCGCTCTCCGACGCGGCTGGCTGTGCCGTCAATCTGGCGGCACATGCTGATCATGCGCACACCGTTCTCGTATTCGAACTCGGTGGCGAAGTGGTCGAAAATGTGGCCATATTCCGGACCGGTGCGCACCTGCCGCCCGGCGAGGCTTATGGCCTTGGCCGGATGCGCTTGCATCGCCCAGTTGCACACGTCCATGTTGTGGATGTGTTGCTCTGCGATATGGTCGCCGGACAGCCAAGTGAAATAAAGCCAGTTCCTGAGTTGCCACTCGACGTCGGTCCATTCCGGTTTGCGCGCGTGCATCCACAGCCCCCCCTGATTCCAATAACAGTAGGCGGCCGTGACGTCACCGATTGCCCCGTCATGTATTCTGTCCATGGCCGCGTTGTAGGCAACGTCGTGACGCCGTTGCGTGCCCGCGACGATAGCGAGCCCTTGCTGCTTGGCCATGTCGGCCGACTCGAAGACCGAGCGGATGCCGGGTCCGTCCACGGCGACCGGCTTCTCCATGAACACATGCTTGCCCGCTTCGATGGCGGCGCGCAGGTGCAGCGGCCTGAAGCCGGGCGGCGTCGCGAAGATAATGAGGTCCACGTCGGACGCGATGACGGCCTTATACGCGTCCCATCCGAGGAACGAGCGGTCCTCGGTCACCTGGTATCTGTCGCCCAATCCCATCTTGGGCAAGTCTCGATTTAGCCATTCCTGGGAGCCTCTGAGGCGATCTTCAAACAGGTCGCCCATCGCCCACAAAACGACGTCGGGGCTCGATTCCAGGCAGTTGATCGCGGCCCCTGTGCCCCGGCCTCCGGAGCCGATGAGTCCAACCTTGATAGTGTCGGCGCCGCCTCGGGAAGCGAATGCGCCCGGAGCCACGAGCACGGCCGTCGCCGCCGCCGAGCCGATCACGAAGTCTCGGCGTGTAATCAGCCCCTTGTTTATCGTGTCCTTCATTTCCTCACAATCCTCCTTCACAAACTACCCTGAACCCGGCGAAAGGGGCGTCGGAGAGCCACCAGGTGCTCTTTGGAATCTGAGGGTCCCTCTCGTTCCAGTCAGGCGTCTGGTAGGCGCGCGCCCCCGGGTTAATCTTCTCGGCCTTATCGGCAAAGGAGCCGCCGCAGAGGACCGGCTTGCCGTCCAGGCCGTCGCACCACTCCGCCGCGTTCCCGAGGGTGTCATGCAACCCCCATTGGTTCGGCGCTTTCTTGCCGACCGGATGCGTCTTGTCTTCGGCGTTGTCCCAATGCCAAGACACCGCTCTGAGATCGTACTCGCGCTCCTTTGCCCGAGCGGCATATTCCCACTCCGCTTCGGTGGGCAGGCGATACTTCCTCCCGGTCTTTTTGGACAGCCACTTGCAGAACTCGACTGCGGCGTGGTGGGTCATGCTGATGGCCGGATAACCTTGGTGGCCGAAGCCTCTGTCGGGTGCGCCGTACGGTCTGGTGGGGCGCGATTCGGCGTCCACGCCTTCGGCCTGCTCTTTCGGTGACAGGTCGAACTGGAACGCCCACACGTCGTAGGCGTCCCAGGTTATCTCCGACTCGGACATCCACAAGTTGCGGACCGTGTGCTCTTCGCCCCCAAGTGTGATGCTCCCGTCCGGAACAGGAACCATGGTGAACTTCACCAGCGTCCCGGCAATCGTTTCCACGAACGGTTCGCGCTGTTGTGACGCGGCGCCGGAGTGTGTCGGCAACTGTGAGATAATGATTCCGATGGCGACGACACCGATCCGGGCGTTCATTACGATTCCTCTCGCTCTCTGTTTGGGCGGCTGGCACGAGGTTCCGCCGCAACGATTCGAGTATAGCCAGTTGCACATGGGAGTGCGCGTACGCATCGTGCTGTATGCCCCGCAAGAGGTTACCGCAAGGACGGCCGCTGCCTCCGCCTTCGAGCGGTTCGCCGAGTTAGAGGCCGTCATGAGCGACTATCGCTCGGACAGCGAGCTGATGCGCCTTTGCGACCGCGCGGGCGAGGGGCCCGTGCCGGTGAGCGAAGACCTGTTCGTCGTTCTTGAAAGTGCGCAGGAGGTCGCCGCGCTGAGCGGCGGCGCGTTCGACATTACGGCCGGGCCGCTGATACGGCTTTGGAGGGAGGCGCGTAAGAGCGGTGTGATGCCCGGCCGCAAAGAGCTGGACGAAGCCCGGAATCGCGTGGGTTGGGAGGGTCTTCGCCTCGATAAAGTCCGCCGGACCGCCGAACTGATGAAGCCGAAGATGCGCCTCGATTTGGGCGGGATTGCAAAGGGCTATGCGTGCGATGAAGCGTTGCGGGCGCTCGCAGCACACGGAATCGAGCGCGCGCTCGTCGAAGCCGGCGGAGACATCGCCGCGAGCGGCCCGCCGCCGGGCGAGACGGGTTGGCGGATCGCGGTGCGCGGTTCGCCGAAGCGTGAGGTCTTGATTGCACACGAAGCGGTTTCAACGTCGGGCGACACGGAACAGTACGTTGAGATTGACGGCACGCGCTATTCGCACATCGTGGACCCGCGAACCGGATTGGGAGTGACCACCCGAATCCAAGCCACGGTCATCGCGAAGAACGGGCTGACGACGGACCCGTTGGCGACGGCGTTTTGTGTCCTGGGGCCGGATGATGCGGAACGGCTACAGAAACGGTACGGCGCAAAGGTTATGTTCGTGACTGCGAAGAACGGCGAGCACGCTGCGCGTTAGGATCTGTCCCCTTTGTCGGACCCGGACGCCCATCGAATACCGTTTGCGATGGTCTCGAGAAACATCGGTTCGGAGTACGCCTCGTTGGTGTGGCCCAGCGCCGTGTACCAGGCGCGGCCGCCATCGAATTCGTGGCACCACATGATGGGGTGATCTTTGCCCATTGTCCCCCCCTCATACGTTGACTCGACCACTGAAGCCAAAACGTGCACGCGCCCGCGAGGGCTCTCTCTGAAGTCGTACCATTCGTCCGTGCACTTCCAGATTTCCGGAAGGAACTTCGTTGTGACATGGCGCCGGTCTTCTATCTTCACGTCGGCGGCCTGCACACGCGGGTGGCCTTTGAAGTACGCGCCCACAAGGCGGCCGTACCAGGGCCAGTCATATTCGGTATCGGTGGCTGAGTGGACGCCGACAAATCCGCCGCCTGCGCGTATGAATGCCTCGAAAGTCTTCTCTTGCTCTTCGTCGAGCACGTCGCCCGTTGTCAAGAGGAACATGACGACGTCGAACTCCTTCAGCCCTTCCGGCGAGAAGGATGACGCGTCCTCGGTGAACGCCGCATGAAAACCTTCCTTTGCGGAAAGTTCCTTCATCGCAGCGATCGCTGTGGGTATGGACCCGTGGCGATAACCCTTCGTTAGAGTGAAGAAAAGGACCCGAGTCGGGGCGGCAGCTGGGTCTGTGGCACGAATCATTTGGGATAACTCCCCTCTCGCTCCAAGTCTATCAGTTTGGAGCAGTCGGGATTCGGGCGTGCTGTCCACTGCCGGCACAGAACCCGCGTACACCGGGGGAGCGCCGAATGATGAACAGGCTGCGCATGCGGCGATGAGCGCGATCATGACCGAATTATAACCGACGGCTTCGCGCCATTGGGTAGCCTACGCCGGCGGCGCCCGCGGCCCGTTGGGCGAGCGATGATCGGGGCGAGGAGCGCGGGCGGAGGCGCCGCGACGTGATGGCTTTTGGTGAGTTCCTTCGAAAGTACGGCGTGCTTGTCGCATTCGTGGTGCTGTTCGTCACGAACGCCGTGTGGCAGCCCGCGATATTCCTGCAGCCGGAGAATCTCCGCAATCTTCTGAACCAGAATGCCGCCGTCGGCATCATCGCGTTGGGCATGACGCTGGTTATCATCTCGGGCGGCATTGATTTGTCGGTCGGCAGCATGCTGGCCTTGGCCGCGGCGCTCGGCATCGTGGCGCTGAACCGGGTCATCGACGGGGGCGGTTCCGAGGCTCAGGCAGCAGTGGTCGCGTCGTTCGTCACCGTCGGCGCGGGAACCGTGTTGGGCGCGGCCAACGGCCTCATGGTGGCGTATGGCCGGGTAGCGCCTTTCGTCGCGACTTTGGTCGGCTTGGTCGGATACCGTTCGCTCTGCCTCGTCTTGGCAAGCGGGGGCGAAGTTCGCTCTGCAAGCATGACGGTCTTCCCCGAACTTGGGCGCGGCGGGGTCACCGCGCCGTTCATCGCGATCGCCGGCGACAGGCCGCTGGTAATCACATGGGCAATCTTTCTGTTCGTTCTTGCCGCGCTCGTGGCCGGCCTAATCTTGGGGTGGACCGTGATGGGGCGCCGCTCGATAGCCGTGGGCGCCAATGAGACCGCGGCAAGGTACTCCGGAATCAACACGTCAAGGGTTAAGATGTTCGTTTACACACTGTTGGGAAGCTTCACCGGTCTCGCGGCCCTCACGCTCGCCGCGCGGATGAACGCGGTGACGTCGTCGCGCACGGGTCAGTTCTACGAGTTGGACGCGATCGCGGCCGTCGTAATCGGCGGCACAAGCCTCCGGGGCGGCATGGGCCGCGTTTGGGGGACGGTCGTGGGCGTGCTCCTGCTGGGCATGATCACGAACATGTTGGTCGTCGCAGATATCTCGGTCTACTGGCAGGGGGCGGTCAAAGGGGCGATAATCCTGCTCGCCGTTCTTATCCAGCGGGGTGAAGGAGAAACCTGACCCTCGGCGAACCACCCACACATGTTCCAACGGCGCACTCTTGCGGTACTGGCTCTCGTTATCGGCGGGGTCTTCCTGTCCGGTTGTCAAGGCGGTGGCGGCCAGACAGGTAGGGGCCAGACAGGTGGCGGCCCGGGAATCGCCCGCCCGCTCAGCATCGGCGTCTCCGTGCCTGCGGCCGACCACGGCTGGACGGCCGGCGTGATCTGGTGGGCCGAACAGGCGATGGACCTGTATCCGGAGGTCGAATGGACGTTCGTCGCGGCCGAGAACCCCGCGAAGCAGATAAGCGATATCGAAACCATGATGGTTAAGGGGATTGACGCGCTCGTTGTTCTGGCGACCGAGAGCGCGCCGCTCACCGGGATCGCCAAGGAGGTGCACGAAAGGGGCATCCTGCTCATAAGCGTGGATCGCGGCTTCTTGGAACCGGTCGCGGACCTGTTCATCGAGGGCGACAACACGGCGTTCGGCCGCAAGTCGGCCGAGTTCATGGTTGAAAGACTCGGCGGCCGGGGAAAGATAGTGATCTTGAGGGGCATTCCCAGCACGGTGGACACTGACCGATTCGAAGCTGCCATGGAAGTTTTTGGCGCCAACCTCGGAATCGAGGTTCTCGACAGTCAGACCGGCATGTGGAACCGTCAAGTGGGGTTCGAGGTGATGCAGACTCTGCTGCTAAAGCACCACGAGATTGACGCGGTGTGGGCGTCGGATGACGACATGGCGCTGGGGGCGGAACAAGCGATTCGTGAGGCGGGCCGCGAAATCGAAATGTGGATGCTCGGCGGCGCGGGAATGAAGGACGTTGTCAAGAAGGTGATGGATAGAGACCCGATGTATCCGGCGGACATTACCTATCCGCCTTCGATGATCGCCGTGGGGATACATGAAGCCGTCTCTATTCTCCGGGACGGCAACCGGGAGAAAATCCTGCAGTTTATGCCGCGCCACCTGCTGATTGACGTGGAGATCATCACGCCCGAGAACGCCAAGGAGTATTATTTCCCGGACTCCGTTTATTGATTTTGAGTGCGGCGATTCATCGCCGCACTCAGAGGTTTCGGATGCGTATGCTGCGGAAGGCGACTACGTCGCGGTGATCCTGGAGGACGATGTATCCACTCTTTCGTTTTGCGAAGTTGGGCATGTCCTTGTACTTGCTCGCTCTGTAGCGCGCGTTCCAGTCCTCGCTGCCGATGGTGTATTCAACCACCTTCTTTCCGTTTAGCCAATACTCGACATGGTTCCCGTTGGCGATGATTCGCACCTGGTTCCACTCGCCGGCGGGACGCAACACCGTTTTCGATGGCGCGTGCATGGCGTAATCCGATCCGGCGGACGTTTTCGGGTTGCCATCCGGATAGCCTTCATCGTCGAGGATTTGCATTTCCGGCCCGGTTTCCCAAGGACGAAGGAACTCTTCGCTGACGCGGAAGAATATTCCGCTGTTTCCGCGGGGCGAAATCTTCCATTCCAGCCGTAATTCGAAGTCGGCGAAAGTTCCGGACGTCATGATGTCGCCCGAATCGTCGCCCAGTGTGAGAGCCATGGTCCCGTCTTTCACAGACCAGTCTTTGGGGGGGGCTTCACGCTTCCAGCCGCGCCATCCGTTCAGGGTCTTGCCGTCGAACAGCAGCCGGAATCCTTCACGCTTTTCCTCTGCGGTCAGCGTGTTCGGCTTGGGGCCGGCTTGATCGGGCGCGCCCGGGTCCGGCGACGGCTGATAAGCGCTCAGGAGCAAGATCGGAGAGATTAGCAAGTTCAACACGATTGACTATTTACCTCAGTTTGCGTCGAGCCGGTCCGGCAGGTGCCGGAATCCGCACTTACGACACGATCCCGAGCGGCTTCGTCGTCTTCCACTTGCCGCGCGTGAAGTCGGGCACGTCTACCGATTGTCCCCGGTTGGCGACGGAGCGTTCGCTGAGCGGGCTTATCACCGACCACGCGGCGGCGTCGTACACGTCCTGGTCCATCGCCTCGCCGTTTCGCAGGCAGTAGATGAGGCGCCACAGCATCAGGAAGTCCATGCCGCCGTGGCCGCCGGCCTTCTCGGCCTCAACGCCCATTCGCTTCCAAAGCGGGTGCTCGAACTCTTCGTAAAAGGCATTCAGGTCGTCGCCCTGCTGCCACGAGTGCGTGTTCGGGCTGCGGCCCTCTATCACGACGCGTGTTGGGAAGCCGCCCCACTCGCCCTTCGTTCCCTTGATCACGTTCAGCCGCGAGTACGGCCTGGGCGTTGTCGTGTCCCACTGAACCATGATCGTGCGGCCCTTGACGGTTTTTATGAGGCTTGTGTTGATGTCGCCGCAAACGTACTTCGCTTGGTTGCGCATGTGGTCCGGCGGAAACTGCTCTTCGGCGTAAAGCGTGCGGCCGAGCGCGGGCGAACTCACCGACGTAAGAAAGTCCATCCTGTCGCCACGGTTTATGCTCATGTATTGCGCGACCGGGCCGAGGCCGTGCGTCGGATACAGGTTGCCGTTGCGCCTGGTGTGGTGGAGCGTGCGCCATGAACCGGTTCCGCGTTCAATCTGGTGCATCTGCCCGCGAAGGTCGTGCAGGTAGGCGGCTTCGCCGTGCAACAGGTCGCCGAAAACACCGAGCCGGCACATGTGCAGGACAGTCAGTTCTTCGCGACCGTAGCACACGTTCTCCATCATCATGCAATGTTTGCGGGTCTTCTCGGCGGTCTCCACCAGTTGCCAGCAGCCGTCCACCGTGTACGCGGCGGGGACCTCGGTGAAAGCGTGCTTGCCGGCGTTCATCGCGTCCACCGCCTGCGGCACGTGCCATTCCCAGGGCGACGCGATGACGACGATGTCAATGTCGTCGCGCTCGAGCATCCGTTTGTAGTCCGTCGGCCCGTTCGAATAACCCGCCGGCTCCGGCCTTCCGGCGTCAACGCACCGCTTGACGCTCCTTTGGGTGGCGGGCTCGTAGATGTCGCAAATCGCCCGGACCTCGACGCCTTCGAGCGTGAGCAGTTGGCCGACGTGCCCCGAGCCGCGCGCGCCCACGCCGATGACGCCCACGCGAACCGTCTCGAGCGGCGGCGCTGTCAGTCCGGCTGCGGACTCGTCGCTCGTGGCCGGTCTTTGGCTGTCCGGCGCGTCGCCTGTTCCGGCCGCGAGCGGACCGGCGGCCAGTCCGACCCCGGCGACTCCCACCGTTCTGAGGAACTCTCGTCTGTCCATCTTGTCTCGCATGGTTCTCTCCTCTATCTAAACTCGGCCGCGCCCAACCGATCAGGCCGGCAGAGCGCCTGGTGGCCGAAGTATAACCGGCGCGGGCCGGCTCTTGGCGACGGACCCGGCGTTCACCCGTGCGCCAGAGACGAGTCGGGAATGGCGGTTAGGGGTTGGCCGATGGGCGCAAGACGGACCTCCAGAGCGGCTGCGCCTGTTTTGTTGAAGTACTCGACCGTTATGCGGTGGGTCCCCGCCGCCAGCGCCATGACTCCCCGCTTTTCGGCCGACCCATGAAGGCCGTCGTTGTCAACCACGACATTGCCGCCGATTAGCAGGCGTGCGCCGTCGTCGGACGTCAGCGAAAAGACGTACACATCGTCGCGCGGGACCATGACGTAGCCGGTGTATCGTCGGCCGACGTATTCGACCGGCGGTCCGGGGTCCAGGGCGAAGTTCGCCACGACCTTAGTTTCCTTCGGTGTCAACCTGTCGAAGTCGGGCAGCTGATTCCAATCGCCGGAAAAGGCGTCGCACTTCAGGCCGGGGAATGAACCTCTCACGCTCACCGCCGGGGCCGGCGTGACGCGCGTGAACTTTGCCTCCGCGACGGCCGTGACAGGCTTGCCCCGATGGAACGCCCGAGCCTTGACTACGGTCGATTCAGACACTTCAAACGGACGCTCATACTTGGTCGAGTCGGCCGTCGGGTCGCGGCCGTCGAGCGTGTATCGGACCTCGAGAGCGCCGGAGGCCGTTGCGATTTCGACCGTGAGCGGCCGGACGAGGATTGCGGATTCGGCCTTGATCTCAGGCAGTTCGTAAACGATAGGGTCGCCCGATATTTCGAGCGCAATCACCGAACAGACCGCATCCGGCGCGTTGCGCGGCACGGTAATCACGATGTCCGATTCCGTTCGTCTCACGTCAAGCGAGCGGCCCGGTTCCGTTAGGAGATAGGCGCGCCCCGGCTCGTTGCCCAGGCCCGGAACGACAAGGCGGCCATCTTCCGGCCAGTCGAAAACGTGCAGATACAGTGTCGTGCCGGCACCCATTTTCTTCGCCGTGCAGCGGCCCCAGGCGAGGCTTTTGAACGGGCTCGCGGTCGTGCCGTAAATGGAGTCGCCGTTCACGTCCATCCACTCGCCCATCGCCTTCAAGCGCTCCACGCTTTCCTGCGGGAACTCGCCTTCGGCGGTGGGGCCCACGTTCAAGAGGAAGTTTCCCCCTTTTGAGGCGATGTCAACGAGCATTCGAATGAGCGTCTCCGTGCTTTTGAAGTCCGTGTCAAATTTGTTGAAGCCCCAGTGCCGGTTCATGGTTATGCAGGACTCCCAGTCCACGGCGGGCAAACCGGTTTGCGGGACCTCTTGCTCCGGCGTCCCGAAATCTCCCAGGAATCCGCCTGGCGCGGTCAGTCCGGCCATGCCGCCTCGGCCCTTATCCACGCGGTTGTTGACAATAACGTTGGGCTGGAGTTTCCGGCAGAGTTCATAAAGCGCTTGGCCGTATTCATGGTTCCAGGTGGCTTCCCATTCGCCGTCGAACCACATGACGCCGATGTCGCCGTAGTTTGTGAGCAACTCCTCGACCTGGTTATGCAAGTGTTTCACGTAGCGGTCGAAGTCTGCGCCTTCCGCCGGGCGGTCTTCCCAGCCTCGGCGCGGAAGGTAATCCGGGTGGTGCCAATCCATGATGGAGTGATACCAACACATCTTTATTCCCTCGCGGCGGCAAGCGTCGGCCAGCTCTTTCATAATGTCTCGCTTGAAAGGCGTGGACATAACGTCGTAATCGGTGTACTTAGAATCAAACAGGCAGAAGCCGTCGTGATGCTTCGACGTGATGACGATGTACTTCATGCCGGCGTCTTTGGCCATCTTCACCCAAACGTCCGCGTCGAACTTGACCGGGTTGAACCGCTGCAAAAACCGTTCATATTCGCTGACGGGGATTTGGGCGGTCGTAAGAATCCATTCCGCGTGGTTCGTCTGGCCTTTCCACTCACCGGCGGGGATCGCATAAAGGCCCCAATGGATGTACAAGCCGAAGCGCGCCTCGCGCCACCACGACATGCGGTCGTCGTCGGGCGCTTGTTCGCTGTTCGCGTCCGTTTGAATCGCAGCGAGGGCGGGGAAACAGGATGCCAGCATAAGAATCGGGAGCATTATGGGTCTCTGGTTCGCCGCCCGTGGCAGGCGACCTGCCCGCAACGGCCAACATGCGCGGGGCATAATGCGGAACGCCGGTCCAGCTGGCGACCGGTAACGATGACCGTCGGATGACGCGCTGCGCGCGCGGTTCTTCGGCGGCCGCTGATCTCAGATTGGGAGAGAGAAGGATGAACCAAGTGCGCTTTCAATGTATTCGTCGCCCGTTCGCGATCCGCCGTGCAGCCTCGCTGTATGTTTGCTTTCTTGCGGCCGCCGGCGTCAGCGGCCAGGTCCCTACGCGAGCGCCTTCATGGCTGCCGTCCGGCGCCGCGTATGACACGCCGTTCTTCCCGGGCGCGAATTACGACCCGGCGGTGAAAACGCCGGACGAGATCTTAGGCTTCAAACTGGGCACCCGTCCTGCGACGCACCGCGAATTGGAGCAGTGTCTCTTCGAGTGGCGCGGTTCGGCGCGAATGACGCTGCACGAATACGCCAGGTCGCATGAGCAGCGGGCCCTATATTACGCCGTCATCACCACGGAAAGTAATCATGGGCGGCTGGAGGGGGTTCGCGGGTCAATCGGAAAACTCGCTGACCCGCGCCTGCTCAGCGGGGACGAGGAGGCGCAAAGGATAATCGAGGACACGCCCGCGATCGCGTGGATGGCTTACAACATTCACGGCGACGAGGTGTCGAGCACCGACGCCGCAATCGCCGTCATTTACCATCTTGTGGCCTGCACAGACCGTGACGTGCTCGACCTGCTCTCCAACGTCGTCGTGGTCCTTGATCCGTTGATGAACCCCGACGGACGCGACCGCTACCTCCACCAACTCAGGGAGTATGGGGGGTATACGCCCAGCCTCGACTCATCGGCGATGCAGCACAGCGGGCGTTGGCCTTACGGCCGGGGCAACCATTACCTGTTTGACCTGAACCGGGATTGGATCGCCGGCGTTCATCCGGAAACGCGCGGGCGGCAGAGAGCGGTGGCGGAGTGGCAGCCGCAACTGTTTGTGGATTCGCATGAGATGGGCGCCTATGACACGTATCTTTTTTATCCGCCGAGGGAGCCGTTCAATCCATACATATCGCCGATCATCGCAGAGTGGTGGCAACGGTTCGCGGACGACCAGGCGGCAGCGTTCGATAAGCACGGCTGGAGTTACTACACCCGCGAGTGGGTGGAGTCATGGTATCCGGGATACTCCGACGCATGGTGTCTGTTCCACGGCGCAATCGGCATCTTGTATGAGCAGGCCGGCGTCGGCGGAAGCCCGCTTCGCCAGCCGACCGGCAAGATACTCACGTATCGCGAGTCGGTTCACCATCACGTCGTGAGCAGTTTGGCAAACCTCACGACGCTCAGCGACAACCGCCGCGATGTGCTCACAGGCTTCTTACGGCAGAAACGGGATGCGCTGGCCGTCACGCCTTCGTCGCCGGAGAAATACTTCTTGATGGTTCCAGGTGCCAACCGGACGCGCGACCGCGCTTTCGTTGCGCTGCTCCTCAATCAAGGTGTCGAGGTTTCGGTTGCGCGCGACGAGTTCACCGTTTCCGCAGCCGAGGACACCTTGCGTGAGGTCCACAAGAACAAGAGGTTTCCCGCGGGAACGATTGTGATCCCGTTCAAGCAGCCGGCCGGGCCGCTCGTGGGCGCGCTGTTGGCCTTCGATCCAAAGATGGGCCAAGTGGCGCTGGACAAGGAGCGCAAAAGCCTTGAGAAGGACCGCAGCAGCACGATATATGATGTGACCGCCTGGTCGCTGCCCATGGCGTACGCGATTGACGGCTATTGGATAGAGGAATCGCTCAGCGCACGAACAACGAGTTACGATGGGTCCCCGCTGATTGAATTGCGGCCGCCCTTGCCCGAAGACGCGTACGGCTATGTGATAGACGGAACGGACGACGCGTCATTTGTGGCGCTGGCGCACCTGCTTCAGAACGGTGTCAAGGTGCGGATCGCGGATGAAAAGTTCCGGCTGAATGGGGTTGAGTTCGCCCCCGGCAGTCTGCTGATCAGGCGGCATGAGAATGATGCGGACGTCGTAAGGCATCTGCTCCAGGCCGCGCGGGCGGCCGGAGACCGAGCGCACGCCATTCCGATAAAGGTGCACCCGGCGCAGAGTGCGCGCAGCCGGGACGAGGGCCCCGACCTCGGCGGCGGACATTTCACCCTTCTGCATCGTCCGCGCGTGGCGCTGTTCGGCGGCAGTTCGATTGACTTCACGTCTTACGGCGCAATCTGGCGGCTCTTCGATGTAGACGTCGGTCTCGCTGTGTCGCTGTTCGATCTGTCGGCGCGTTTCGATCTCGATATGCGCCGCTACAACGTGATCATTCTGCCGCCCGCCTGGGGCCCCCCCGACGCGTCGTACGGACCGATGGTTGAGGAGTTGAAGACGTGGGTGCGCGCGGGAGGGACGCTGATTGCTGTCGGCAACGCGGCGGAGCCGTTTATGACCGAGGACACCGGGATGAGCCAAGTTCGCCGCCGGCGGGACGTTTTGCCGAAACTCGGAGAGTACGCGCGCGCCGTCGCGTTGGAGCGGGCGGCGGTGAAAGCGAAGGTGGATGTGAACGAATTGTGGGAAGGCCGTGCGGAGGCCGGGCCGGCGGCCGCGGGGGAGCAGACGCCCGAGGAGGGGGACGCGGCGGAAGTGGATGAGTGGCGGCGCGTGTTCTCTCCCTCCGGCGCAATCCTGCGCGCCGGGTTGGATTCGGAGCACTGGCTGACCTTCGGCTGTCCGGCTGAGATGCCTGTGTTCTTCGCCGGTGCAACGGCATTGATGTCCAAGCATCCGGTGCGCACGCCCGTGAGGCTCGCCGATGAGAAACGGCTTCGTTTGAGCGGATTGTTGTGGCCCGAAGCGGCGGCGCGCATCGCGGACAGCGCATACGCGACCGTCGAGAGTGTCGGGAACGGGCAGATCATCCTCTTTTCGGTGCAGCCCGACCTTCGCGGTTTCTATCACGGAACGCGGCGGCTGCTGATAAACGCCGTGTTGTTCGGCCCGGGCTTCGGCACGTCTCCGCCGGTGCCCCGGCTGTAAGTGAGGCTGTGGCGTTGCGATTGAATCCCCTCCCTGTTTCGCGCAGCGAAAGGGGGAGGGCCGGGGAGGGGAGTCCGGCCAGATTCTCCTGAGGCGGCTACAACACGGGCGCGCAACACGGCGCTGAATTCGCCACTCCGGAGAGCTGTCCTGCACGGCGGCCGCGTCGAAAGCCTCAGCAGCCGGGGCCACGACGTGCGGCAGGATGAATCAACCGGCTGCAGAGGCATCGCAGACGGCCAGAGACTCACTCACGCAACCTGTCCCGGCCACCCGCCGTGGGCTAACCCTGGTTCTTCTGTGCTTCCAACTTCTCCTCAACGAAGCGCATTACTCCGAACAGTGGCTCGTCCGCAGCTTCGCAGTGGTCTCGTATATGCTTGAACTCGAAATGCAGATCGTATAGTATATCTAGGGCCCGGTCTAGTTGCTTGGCATTTCTCCAATCTAACTTCTCGAGGATAGGGACCATCTCGTTGCGAATCTTGTCGACAGCCTCGGTCACGTCGTACAGCCCAGCGGCGACAGCGGACAGGTCACCCTTATATCCGGCGCGCTCGATCCAGTCGCATACGGCGGAGGACAGTTGCATGTATTCGTTAGTCACAGCGATAGGCCCCTCCGCGCGAGTTCTTTTCGGCGAGATACCGGGACAGATTGCGAGAGTGTGTCTCCGAAGAGTCGGACTTGGCGGCAGCAATCTGTCCCGGTGTGGCTCCGGCCAGATTCTCCTGAGGCGGCTTCAACACGCGTGCGCAACACGGCGCTGAATTCGCCACTCCGGAGAGCTGTCCTGCACGGCGGCCGCGTCGAAAGCCTCAGCAGCCGGGGCCACGACGGGCGGCAGGATGAGTCAATCGGCTGCAGAGGCATCGCGTACACGCCGAGACCCTCCCCATCTGGGGATATGGGGAGGGATGAGGTACCTGTCCCGGCCACCCGCCGCGGGGCCGTAATCGGGGTGCTGCGCATCACGTCGCCCGACAAGAGTGTCGGGCCTACCGGCGGGCACGCGCCGACCCGTGGAAGGGTCGGCGCAGCATCGGCGCAGCCTCGAAACCCCGGCCACATGCCGTTATTGGGTTCAATATGGCGGCGTATGCATATCCGAGGACGGCACCTTCGGGGATTGGCGGGCGGCGGGCCGCCTGTCCGGGTCATTCCGCCGGCTCCGGCCGGTCCTGACAATCGGCCGGGCGCCGTGGCGCAGGCGCTCCGGACCCTGTTTCGCTGTTTGGTTCTTGGGCAGGCCGTGGCGATCCAGATGGCCTCGGCGCAGGGGCCGGGCATGGCACTGAGGCTTGAACGGGAGACGCCGATGGTTCCGGGCAAGCGATGGGCGGTGATCGTCGGCGCCGGGAAGTATGAGCAGTTGGGACCGCTTCAATACGCGCCGAGGGACGCCGCCGACGTCGCAGACGTTCTCATCAAAGAGTTCGGTTTCCAGCGCGACACCGTCAGATTGATCACCGACGAGACGGCGCCGCTCGGGGCCGAACGCTTCCGGCGCATCCGCGACGAGCTCGATGCGATTCTTCGGGACGCGCGACTGGATGAGAGTGATCTGTTCGTGTTCTTTTTTTCCGGACACGGAGTCGCGACGCCGACCGGCGATTACCTGCTGCCGACAGACGCGAAACCGGGAGAGGCGGAAAAGGTCGGCATCCAGGTGTCGGGATTGCTCGATCGCATCGCGCAAGCCGGCCTGAAAAACGTTCTCTTTTTGGTTGACGCGTGCAGAACCGGCGCGGAGAACAGGTTCGGCGAGCAGTTGATTCGCCTCGCGCAGAAAACGAACATCGCGGTTCTGCTGGGCTGTGAGCCGGGTGGACGGTCGTATGAAGACCGCCGGCTTGAGCATGGGCTGTTTACGCATTTCCTGTTGGATGCGTTGAGGGACAAAGACCTCGTCAATTCTCAGTCGGGCGGTTTGTGGGCCACGGCAGTTGCGGACGCCGTAAGGCAGCGAGTGAAAGATTATTCTGAAAGAGACAATCCTGCTGCCCCTCAGACTCCTCATGTGTGGGCCTACCGATCCGCCGACGTTTTGCTTGGAGCGTATCTCGGCGAGTCGGCGTCGGTGAGGGACGCGTTGGACGGGTTCTTGGAGGAGTCATCCGAACTCTCGCCCGGCCTATACGTGTCGGCTGCGGCGACGTTTGCTGAGCAACTACTTGAGAGGCGCCAGTACGCGGAGGCGGCCGAGGTCCTGCGCGCCGCTGAGCGATTCGGCGAGCCGACCGATCGCGTTTCGGTGATGTTCGGCGTCGCGCTGGCCGCCTCGGGCCGCCTCACCGAGGCCGAGCGTTCGTTGGAGCGCGTAGCACGCGGAACCGGCGATTCAGTTTGGAGGGAGGCGGCGGTCATCGGCCGTGCAAAACTGACCGGCTCGTTCGACGACGCCGTGCTGTCCGCCGAAAGATTGTGGATCCTTGACCGGACGTTCAGCACCGGACTCCTTTGCGCCCAGACATTCGAAAACGCCGAGGAGTGGGAGAAACGGCGGCGGGTGTTGACGGAACTCCTCGAACTGGAGGGAGTCACGCCCCGCCGCCGATCCTACGTCGCGGGTCAGATTGCTCTTGATAAGGGGTTGCTAAAGGAAGCGGCCGAAGCGTTTTATGCGGCGTTGGATGAAGGCGGGCGGCATCCGTCCGACCGGGAGATCTACGTCGGTCTGGTTTCTGCACTTGTCTTTGACCGCGTGAAGGAGACGGCGCTGCGGCTGATACGGGACCGAATCAGCGAAGATGAGCGGGATGCGTTTTGGCACTTAGCAGAGGCAAATGCGCTGTGGATTTTCGGCGAGCGTAGCGCCATCCCGGACTCTCTGTCGCGTGCCCTACGTTCGGACAATCTGACCGACTACATAGTTTTGGAGAGTCTCTTTCTGGCCAACGTGTCGTTGCCGCAGATTGCGGATGACGTGATTGCGGCCGCCGAAAGATTCCCGTTGTCATGGCGGGCACAATTGGCCAGGGACGTCGCCGAGCGCATAAAGAATCCGGCGACCGTAATCACGATAGGGGCGCTTTTCCCCAACGCGGAGCGGACCGTGAGCCGCCCTGAAATCGTTTGGCTGGAGTTTGCGCGCCTGATGTACCTGTGGACGACATCTTCCTACGCCTACCGCGTATTGAACGTCAGCAAAGGCGCAACGGGGGAGACTGAAGAAGACCGTAAACAGCGGGCCGCCGTTTACCGCACAATGCTGGATCTGATGGAAGAAGCGTTCGTGCGATTGGTTCCGAGGGCGTCGCGCTTAGGAAAGGACAGACAGGTATGGACAATGCTGTTGGCATCCGGTTTATGGACCGGCAGGTTTTTGCAAGTTGACTATTTGATTAGGGAACACGTTGTGCGCACATTGCGCCCCTCGCTGAAGCAGAACCGATACGGACAGGATGAGATTGGGCTCGCTGTGTTCACGTTTTATCTGAATACCGGACGCGGCGCCGAGGCGCTCTCCATGTTGCGGGAAGTGATGGGAAGCGAAGAGGAATCGCGCGGACCGCGCGCGGTATACGGCCTGCATCTGGCCGTGAACGGCGACTATGATTCCGCCCGGGAGATGCTGAAAGACAAATTTGAGGCGGCGAAGTCCTCGACCGGCGGATGGCCGTCCAGAAACGTCGTCGAGAACTGGGAACGGTGGGCGACGCTGCTTATCGTCGCAGGCACGGCGAACATGGAGAGCGCGAGGGAGTTTCTCAGCAAGGAAGTGCCCGCCCATCCCACGGAAGCGCTCGTGCACGGGATCGCCTGGGCGGCAGTGGGCTACGACATGGTCGCCTTCGAGTTCCTCCTAAGGTTTGCGATGGAACCGATGGCCGGATCAGACCTGCTGTTCGTAAAGGTGGCTGCTATCAGGGCGCTGGCCGAGATGAGTGAGCGGAGCGGGTCGCACGTTACGGCGGTCGCGGTGTTGCGCAAACTGTCCGATTACGCGGGTAACCGGCTGGTCGCCGAGGTCGGTTTCGAAGAGCCGCCGCGCGTCGAGTCGTTTGCGGGCGAGCACGCATATGACGTGCAGGTTGTGCCGGACGAGGGACCTCCTTTCAAGGGGTCTCTGACGCTCTCGATAGACTCAGCCGGCGCCGTTTCCGGGGCCTTGACGCTGGACGGCGCGCCGGGCATCCGGGTTGCCGGCAGCATTGACAAGTTCGGCAATTTCCGGGCGACTGCCGAGTCGGGCGCGAAAGTGTGGGAGATGTATGCGAAGTTCATCCCTCCGGCGGCGCTTCTGGAGGCCGGTCCGATCATGCGAATTGAGGTGATTAAACTGCTGGATGAGTCCGGCAGGCGCAGCATCTGGTTCTGCGAGCCGCGACCGTCGCCGGTTCGACTACGCGCCGGCGGTTCCACAGGTGTAGGGCCCGGCATTTGTAGGGGATTATCCCCTCACTGTAGGTACATACATTGGACGTGACAGGCTGGGCTAAGTCGAAATATGGAATCTGGCAGGCGTAGATAGTAAGATGAACGGAATGGATGTGGCCTTCGTCGTGATAGCCGACGCTGCAAACCAGACGCCCCACGGTAAGTTGAACATCCTGGGGGCGTACAACGTTGCGTTTGCAGATGGCTTTCCGGCTCAATTGGCTGGCTCAAAGTTGGTAATGCGATTCGGATATACGGCAGTTGAGGCAGGCGATGAGCATGTACTAATGGTCAAGTTGGTAGATCAAGAACACAATGTGTTGGGTGAGAAGTCTGGTTCAATCACGTTGGGTGAAGGACACGGAGCCAGGGCTTTTTTTGATCTTGTTCAGGATCTGACCCCGCTCGTTTTTCCCGAACCGGGGCAGTACGAATTGAAGGTTTATATAGATGGTCGAGAGGAGGGAGCGGCGCAACTGACCCTTCGGGAAACCCCGCAGGGTAAGGAGGAAACTGGTGATGAGGACTAAGGACGAGACAGTAAAGGAGCACGAGGCGTTTTCAGGCACGCACCCGGTGCGCGAGTCTTTGCGCGTAGAGTTCGCTGACTGGAAGATCAAAAGCCCGAAAGATGCACCCCAGTTCAAGTTGGACCTGGAGATAGCAAGCCGCCGCATGATTGACATGGCGAAAAAGGCCATTAGGGAAGATAAGGCAGGCGAGACTGAAGACTTTCCCGTGTGATTTCTAAGCGCACCAAGGCGTTTCGCAAGATGTACGACTCCCTCCAGCAGGACGCAAGAGGGAAGGCGGACAGGGCGTTTACGCTTTGGGTAGAAGACATGTGGCACCCCAGTCTCGATTTCACGAAGTTGCAGGGAGAGTTGGCCCTGTGGCGGGCCAAGATTGGAGATCACCATCGAGCCGTCTGCGTAAAATACAGTGATCGCTGGGTCTGGTTCTGGATCGGCACCCACGAAGCCTACAACACGGAGTTCTAATGATCCCGCTTGTTGTATGGAATCCACCAACCAAGATGGGCGTGCTGGGCCAGGAAGTGCTGGAACATCGGAACTTCTGACCCCCTGCGGTTGTAGCGGAAGGCGTACTCATTCAGGTAGGACTGAAGGTAGTCTTCGCCACAGTGTTTGTACACGCCTCTCATGCCGGTCTTGAAATTGCCCCAGAATCCTTCGATTGAGTTGGTGTGAACGTTACCTTGAACGTAGACATGGTCCCAATGAGTGATTCGCTTATGTTTGTAGCCGAACCTTTCCAAGCGGCGATAGGCTCCGTGTTCGTCGGTGTGGACGGTAGACCCTGGGCTGATGGTTGAGATGACGAAGGGCTCAAGGTCTGACCTGTCGCCTCTCTGGATTATCTCTGTGACGACTGGCCCGTCACGCTGTACTGCACCTACGACGATCTGCTTCTTGCTGTACCGTCTGGTTTCGTCCTTGCCCCTCGGTTTGCCACCTATGAACGTCTCGTCTACCTCTACTTCACCAGACAGGGGTTCGTGGTCCTCAGTGAGCATGGAGCGTATCTGACGGAACATCCGCCATGCGGTCTTGTAGGTGACGCCTAACTGACGCTCAATCTGTTTGGCGGAGATGCCACACCGGGTAGCAGACATGAGGAATATGGCCTTGAACCACAGTCTGAGGGGTGTTGACGACTTGTGGTAGATGGTCCCGGCTGTAGGGTGTACATGATGCCCACAGCGGTCACAGGAGTACGATCTGCGGGACTTGACCCTATGGTGCTTGGTGACCTTCTCACATTTCGGACACTCAATCCCGGCAGGGTAGAGGAAGTCCTTGAGCCATTCCAGGCAGGCATCATCGGTCGGGAACTCCTGGTCGAAGTCAGTTTCGGTGTACTTGGCCTTCATTGCAGGTACACCATACCACATTTACCTACCGTAAAGGGATAGTCCCCCATTTGTACGGGTCCTTCGACGTGATCCCGGCCCCCTCCTCCCGGAAGCCTCGTTTCGGCCCCTGCCAGGCCTCCAAACCCCTCGCCAGGACCGAAAGCGGGTTCCGGGGAGCACTCCCCGGACTCGGGGAACCACTCCCCGAGGTCGGGGAATCACTCCCCGATGCCGGGGGAGGAGTGCCGGAGCCCGTTCACTCAATGAATGGACCCATTAGACGGCTCCCGGAGGCCGTTCACTCGATGAATGAACCCATTAGGCGGTTCCGGGAGCCCGTTCACTCGATGAATGAACCCGTTAGGCGGCTCCCGGAGCCCATTCACTCAATGAATGAAACCGTGCAGCGCTTCCATGACGCGCGCTTCTGTGACCGTGACGCACGGCTTCGCTTCCAGGTTCATCCTCAGAAACGTGGCTTGAGCAGGGTTACCGTGCGGCGCACCGCACGGCTCGGCTACTCGGGCGTGATCCTCCAGATCGTCTGGTCAATTCCGACGTACCAGCCTGTGAAGAAGCTGAATGCCGCGGCCTTCCAAGTCATCAGCGACTTCACTTGTCCTGTTCCCGGCTCGACGAACCGGGAAGGGTTAGAGGTAATGACGATCTCTATCACTTCGTCCGAAGTCGCCGCAAAGCCGACGTGCAACTCCTCGTAGCTTTGTGTGACGTAGTTGTACAGCGAGATTCGGCGCTCGATGAGAATCCTGCTCGCCATCCCTTCGAACCGGAACCTCAGCTCGCTCGGAGTCTCTGTCGGCGACGTGCCCACGACCTCTATTTGCACGGGCGGATCACTGCTCGGGGCGAACACCGCCGTCCTCACAACCAGGCGCGAGTCGTCGCACTTCAGCAGGTCCTCCAGTTCGCCTGACATCAAGAGTCCCCGAAGGATGGAGAAACTGACGGGAAAGATCAGGGGACGACGCGCAACCACACGGAAAATCTCGCCGCCCTGGTCAACGATGTACAGTTCCCCGTTCGCGTCAACACCGAAACCTGTAATACTGTTTATGAAGAGCCCGCCTCCGGGCGCCAGTTCGGCTGTGCGGTTCGTAAACTCGGTTCGGACCGGATCGCCGGCCTTGTTGATGATCACCTTGAACGACCAGATGCTCGCCGTGCACCAGTCCGCGAAGAAATAGTGGCCGAATGTGTTGCACCCCAACTCAAGTCCACGGTAAACGAATCCGCCCGTCACCGAACAGTTGCCGCCCGAGTGGAAGTACACATGAATCGGGAACGTAGCCGGCCCATAAGCGAGCGGAGTGCCGCCGCTGAAGAGCTCGTTTCCTTCCCATCGGCGCCATCCATAGTTGAGTCCGCCCTCTCCCGCATGCTGGTAGTCAATCTCTTCCCAACGATTCTGTCCGACGTCGGCGATGTACATCGCGCCGGTTCCGCCGAGAGCCGGATCGTCGAAACTATACTTCCATGGGTTTCGCAGCCCGAACGCCCAGATTTCATGCAGCGCATTGATCGGGTTGCCGTCCACGAACGGATTGTCCTGCGGGATTGCGAAACCTTCGGGATCAGCATCCGGCACACTCACGTCAATCCGAAGCATCTTTCCCAGCCGAGTGAAGGGGTTCTGTGCGCGGTTGCCAGGATCCCCGCCGCTGCCGCCGTCGCCCAGCCCGATGTAGAGGAAACCGTCCGGGCCGAACATCAGGTTGCCCCCGTTGTGGTTCGAGAACGGCTGCGCTATCCAGCGTGGACCCTGGGGACCGCCCCACCGAAAGTCAAACCGGGAGCCTGGGTCCGCCACCAGCGGGTTGCCCACGGATCGCTTGAACCTGGAGATGACGGTGTTGCCTGCCGTGTTCGTGAAATTCACGTAGAACCGGCGGTTGGCTGCATAGTCGGGGTCAAACGCCAGACCCAACAGACCGCGCTCGAACCCCCCCTGGCTAACCACGCCGCTGAGGTTCAGGAAGTCCACACCTAACAGCACGCCATCCCGAATCACACGGATGCGGCCGCGCTGTTGAACCACGAACAGAATCGTCGGGTCCGTCGGGTGCCCGACGAGCGCAACCGGGCTGCTGAGCCCAGATACGACGCGCTCAGTCGTCAATTCCTGCGGGAGCGCGGACGGCGCCAAGCAGTAGGCCAATGCGACAGTGGCCGCAAGAAAGACTCTCCTCTTCATCGCGAATACCTCCTCTCATCAATCCGGCGGGGGACATTCAATGACCCCGCCGGCGTCATGGGTCTCATTACGCCCCCGGCAGCAGGTGCGTTCCAAAAAGGCCCGCGCCGGAGGGAGCCGGAATCGCCGGAGGCCGAACGTATGTTCATGGCGCTATCGTCCAGACTGCGCGGTCTATCCGCGCCAGCCACGGATAGGACAGGATCGGCCCCGACTCCTTGTAACTGATCCGCGCCTTCATAGCGCCGGTTGCAGGCTCGATGAAACGCTCCGGGCTCGCCGAGATCGTCAACAGAACCACGGAGTCAATCACTGTCGCCGGGCGAGAGTCCACCAACTCCCATGTAGCGGTGACGTAATTGAACAGTTCGATCTTCTGGCCGATATTGGGGATCGAGGTGTGCGCCTCCAGCAGGAACCCGAGTTGGCTCGGTGAAGTGTTCGGGGATGTGCCCTCAACAATTACCTGAACGGGCGCCTCGACGGTCGAGAGCACGAACCACGGACGCACGTCCACGTAAGAGTCATCGCTGTCAAACAGGTCCCCTAATACGCCGGCCGTCCGGAGTCCACGAGCGACAGAAAAACTGTCGGGTAGCACAGTGACCTCTCCGCCACCGCAGTCCAATGCGGTAACTACGAATGCGTCGAGGGCCGCCTCGGTCACTGAGTTGTTCGGGTTGTCCGTCGCGCTGAAGCGCAGTCTGACCGTGGCCGTCGGCGTGACGAAATCATTCACTGTGAACTGCTTGACGACCCACGCTCCTACGTGGGGCACGCTTTCGACAGTCACCCACGTAGCTCCGCCGTCGTTCGATATCTCCACATCCAGGCGGTCCTCGTCGACGTCGTCGTTGTAGAACCACCGGGCGTAACTGACGAAGTAGAGCCCGTCGGCCGAAAGGTCCAGAATGGGCGATATCAGCCGAGTTGGACCGCCGTCCACGTCGGAATTACCCGCCCGGTTGCCCGTTAGTTGGCAACTGCCCGACCCGTCATAGTCCGAAGCCGGATCGCCGCGAATGCCGCCTCCCACGGGGACACCGCGCTCCCACGCGCCGTCCAGAAGGTCAATGTTCTCAACGGTCCAACCTTTGTCCGTCTCGAAGTCGTCTTCAAAGACCACGACCGGCGACCCGCCGCTTAGCGTCGTGAACGTAACGCCGGGCGCCCCGGACGGATCGGTGAAGCGCTGTCCGAGCGCCGTCTCGGCGCTCACGTAATAAAGAACCGTGGTGCCGCAAGTGATCGCGGGGAAAACCGCATCATAAACGTTGTCTGAAATCTGCTCCATAGGAATCTCGAAGAACTCACCGCCCACGCTGTAATGAAGCACGCCGGTTCCGGGTTGCGGATTTGTGCCGCCTCGTCCGCTGACCAACACCCGCATGCGCGTTCCCCCGGTCGGGTCTACGATCTCGGGCTGCCCATTCGGGTATTCGAAAACCAGGCCGCCGAGCGCTTGGCTTACATCGAGGATGAAGAGACCGCGATTAATGTCGCTCACTATCACGGTGCCGCTCGGGAAGAAAGGATAAGTGCTCCATGCGCCGTCGAAGCCGGCGCTGTTGTCTTCCGGATACGTGTCAAACCAGCCGATCTGAGGAGGATTGACGGGGTCAACGTTCAGGTCATAGATGCGAAGGCCGCTGTGGTAGTCCGCCTCGTAGATTATGCCGTTACGCACGTAGTTGTTATGGTCGGTGGCCGCAAGGCCGCTGCTGTAATCGCCAAGAAAAACAGGGTTCGCCAGGTCAGAAATGTCGAAAACCGTCGTTCGCTGTATATTATCCAGTTCGTCATTTATGTACAGGTATTGCAGGTCCTCGGTCCACACCTGGTGACAGTACGACACACTCGGATAGGGCGTGCGCGAGATGAGGAAGGTGTTGGACTTGTTCGTAACGTCAATCACGTCAAGCCCCCGCCCCCCGCTGGCCCCGAACATGATCTGGCGCCCGGCGTACGGTCCTGAAGTGTACGTCACAATTTGGATGTCATGCTCAGAAGCGCCGTTCCATGTGCCGACTTCCACCGGATTGGCGGGATCGGACACGTCGAAGATGACCGTAGTTGCGCTCCCCCCCCTCGACCCGCTTGTGTAGATGTAGCCGCTGGCCGTGTCAACGGCTATGTTGTGGCTTCTCGACGGCGAGTTTATCGTCCTGACCAGCGTGACAACGAGATTGTCAATATCCGACATGTCCACGACCTGTATGCCGGTCGCGGTTTCAGTTACGATGTAGGCATGGTCGCGATAGACCTTGATGTCGCACCATGTGCTGGACGAGTGGGCAATGGTCCCGAACCACACCGGGTTGGCCGGGTCTGTGATGTCCACAAACGCCACCTTGTTCCTCAGGCCCATCAGCGCGTATTCGCGGCCGGACGGCGAGACGTAGCCCCAGCAATCGTTGCCCGAGCCGGCGCCGAACGTGGTCAGGTCGATCCAACTGTAAAGCGAGACGTTGAAGGAATCGAACTGCGCGGCGGCCGGCGAGTGTGCGACGAGCGCCCATGCTCCCAGACACGCAATGGAAAGCAGAGACCTGCGAACCGCGCGATTCCCCATATGTGCTCCTTTTGACTGCAATCGGCTGTGCCGTCGGCGCGGACGAGGACTGGCGCGTCGGGTTCCCGAATCGGAACATGGTAACGGGCGCCGCTCAGCGAGCCGCCTGCCCAGGGCCGAGGGTCTGATACCTATAGAACGCTCGGCCAGGCGCAATCGTTCGTGACGGGAGACCCACCCGGTGGAGCCGGCGGCTCTCGGCAGGCGGCGCACACGCGCGGCCGAGAGTCGCCCAAATCGTGCACGAGGAACACCATGACGCAGGCCCCTGGGGATGGGGAGGGATGGGAAACTGGGCTGCCGTGCTCGGGTCGCAGGTGGCCGGCATGAGCCGGTCAGGCTCGTCGGTGACGCTCGCCCGATTGTAGGCTGTCACACACGGCATACCGAACATCTTACAGAGTCTTTTGATAATGTGAGTACGTTAGCACTACGCGCTCGTTACGATCGTAAGACACGTACACTTGAAGCCAGTGTGACTCCGCGATATACTCGGGATGACTTGTTATCGTACGATATTCAAATACGTCCATCAGTACTGCACACTCGGGTACGCGATCCGACTTCCACCACCACTGCCTACCATCGGTCGAGGCCAGCGGTATTTCCATCTCTCGCATCGCGTCCGCGACATCCTTCCGCATCATGCCCGCCCTCACCTTCTCTTCAACCTTGTTCCGCATATTGTGGATCCGCTCAAGCACTTCAACGTTACTGCGCAAGTGTTGGAGCCGCTCAGTTTCACTCTCCACTTCGGACGGACCGGGACCGCACGAGGCGCTAAACAGGATGCCTGCCATGCTGGCTCCTACCACAAGAACCCAGGACAACCGTTTCCGAACAGTGTTCACCTGCGACTCGTGATGCAGCCGGTCCCCACGCGTAGGATGCGGTGCTCGCTGGCCATATCGGGCGAACGTCGTCTTCCAAACGAACCGCATGATCTCTTTCGGACTACTCACGACGGGCGGGTGGCATCTGTAACGGGATTATGGCGTGTGCCGCGGACAGATTCCCAGCCCCTCGGCTCGACCGTGGCTCTCCTCGTCGCGGGGATCTGTCCACGAACAGGCGATCGGCGGCCCAGACACACACCCTTCGCCGTCTCAGGCCGTCCCGCCAGGCATGGACGCCCGCCCGCCGCCCCCGCGACCGCCGCGTGTGATACCATAGCCTCAGTAGATGGAAAGCGACAGTTGGCGTTGGGTCGCCATCGGCATCCTCATCTTCCTGAACGCCTTCTTCGTGGCCGCCGAATACGCCCTGGTCGGCTCCCGGGCCGGCCGAATTGACGCCCTTGCCAGGCGCGGCGTCCGCGCCGCCAGAGCCGTGGCGAGGGCGCTGGACGACCTGCCCCGCTACATCGCCGGCATACAACTGGCCATCACAATGGCCGGGATCGGTCTCGGATGGACCGCTGAGACCACCATCGCCCCGACGCTCGAGCCCCTCCTGAAAGGAGTCGGCCTGCACGTCGTCGCGAGCTTGCTGGCCTTCCTGCTCGTCACGTTCCTGCTGGTCGTGCTGGGCGAACTTGTGCCCAAGTACATGACCATCCGCGACTCGGAGCGAATCGCCGTCCGTATCATCCATCCCTTGAATGCCGGGCTGTTCCTCCTGAAGCCGCTGACGGCCGTTTTGCAGGGCGCAGGCTATCTGGCCCTGCGTCCGCTCGGCATTGACATGAGCCGGTTGGAGAGGCCCATCGTTGCGAAAGAGGAACTCGCCGCCCTCGTGCGGGAGAGCCAGACTGCGGGCGTCTTCGACGAAGCCCACGCGAAGATGGTGACCAAAGCGCTTCGCCTCACCGACCTGCAGGCGGACGACGTGATGATCCCGCGAGTGGACATCGTATACGTGGACGCCGGTTGGAGCCGGGACGAACTGCTTAGGCGCCTGGCCAAGCAGAGCCACACTCGCCTGATGGCCGTGGAGGCAGGCGATCTGGACGAGGTGGTCGGCATCCTGCACCTTCAGGACGCCATCCGGCTGTTTAGCGGCGAAGCGGAGAACCTCCGAAGCATCCTCCGGCCGGCCGTATTCATCCCCCCGACGTTGTCGCTCGAAAGGGTGGTCGAGATGATGCGCGAGCAGAGAACCCAGATGCTGATAGTGCGAGACGAGCACGGGGGCACCGAGGGACTGCTGACGCTCGAGGACGTCGTGGAAGAGGTGTTCGGAGAATTGGACGACCAGGTGGAGCATGCGCAGCCGCGCATCGAGCGCCGGCCGGACGGCCGGGTCTTCATGCGCGGCGATGTGCGCACCGACGAACTGGCGGAATTCCTGAATCTGGAGGAGAACCCGCTGGAGCGGGAGCCGGTCGCAACGATAATCTTGGAGCGGCTGGATCGCACACCGCGACTGGGAGACGTAGTGAAAACCCCGCTGGGCAGCCTTCGCGTTGACAACATGGCCCGCCAGCGGATTACACGCGTGTCGCTGATTCAGGTGGAGGCAGACGGAAGAGCACCAACTCGGCGGGCGACTGACGACTGACGACTGACGACCGGCGACCGGCACGCGCGGCCTTATGTTTAGGGTGGGTGCGGCACTCATGTCGCGCATCACACTGCCCGGCAAGAGTGTAGGGCCTACCGAGGCCAACACGACAAACGAGGAACGTCTCGCTTAGAACGTTGCGCGGTTGAAGCGCACGAGGTTGCCGGTTCGCACGAACTCCAACCTCTCGGCGATAGACACCGCGTGGTCTCCCACATACTCCAGGTGATGGAACGCCTGTATCAACTTGAAACCGGCGTCCACAAACTCCGGATCGTCTCGCATGTCCTGCTTTAGCCGGCGGCGAACGCGTTTCCAGATGAGGTCCACTCCGGCGTCGGCGGCGATGATCTGGTCCAACAGGTAGGTGTCGTTTCGGCTGAACGCGCGCAATGCGTCAAGAAGCATCGCCCGCGCCTTCTCAGAGAGTTCGGTTAGGTCCGGCGCGTATTCGGGCGGGAAATCGGTGGGAAGCGAAATCCCCTTCTTCCCGATGCTCACCGCATCGTCGCCGACCCGCTCGAGTTCGGTGGAGATGCTCATCGCCGACCCAATGAAGCGTACGTCTCGGCCGACGGGGGCCTCGCGCGCGATGAGGACCATGGACGTGGACTGTATCTCCAACTCCATCTCGTCCAAGACACTGTCCGCCTCGATGATTTCGCGAGCGAGCGCTTCATCCTTGCGGATGAGCGCCGTGACGGCGTCACTGACCATCTTCTCGGCGCGGACGCCCATCTCCATGACGCGCTCTTTCAGTTCGCCGAGGAGGTCATCGAAGTGTTTTCTGGCCGAATGCATTGCGCAGCCTCATAGGGATAGACGCCGCTGGGCGCCGAAACCTCGCACCTTTACGGTACCACTAACTGGCCTGGAGGCGTTCCCCGCCAGGGTAGATGATCGGCGAGGTCTTGCCGCTTGTGACGTCTTTCGGGATCACCACCCGCTCCACCTGGCCACGGCTGGGCACCTCGAACATCACGTCCATCATGATCGTCTCGAAGATGCCGCGCAGCGCACGCGCGCCGGTCTTGCGCAGCAGGGCTTCCTTGGCGATCTCTTGCAGCACGCCGTCCTCGAACTCCAGTTCCACGCCGTCCATGGAGAACAGTTTCTGGAACTGCTTCACCAATGAGTTCCGGGGCTCTGTGAGGATGCGTACGAGGGCGTCCTCGTCCAAAGGACTGAGCGTCGCGACAACCGGCAGGCGGCCGATGAATTCGGGGATTAGGCCGTACTTGAGCAGGTCTTCAGGCATGACGTTTTTGAGAACGTCCCGGCGCTGCTCATGTTTGGAGCGCGGTTTGGAGCGGAACCCGATCACGTTCTCACGCTGCCTGCGCATGATTATCTCTTCCAGGCCATCAAATGTGCCTCCGCAGATGAACAGGATGTTCTCGGTGTCAATCTGCAGGTACTCCTGATGCGGATGCTTGCGACCTCCGCCCGGGGGAACGTTAGCCACGGTTCCCTCCAGAATCTTCAGCAATGCCTGCTGGACACCTTCGCCGCTCACGTCTCGCGTGATGCTGGGATTATCGCTCTTGCGAGCGATCTTATCTATCTCATCCACATAGATGATTCCGCGTTCCGCCGCCTGGATCGGCTGCTTTCCGAACTCGCCATTATCGGCGGCCTGATACAGTTTCAGAAGGATGTTCTCGACATCCTCGCCCACATAGCCTGCTTCGGTCAAACTGGTTGCGTCGGCGATTGCAAAGGGAACGTTTAGGATTCGCGCGAGGGTTTGGGCAAGGAGCGTCTTTCCGGAACCCGTCGGCCCGATCATCAATATGTTGCTCTTCGAGATATCAACATCGTCACCGCCGCGCTCCGATGAGATGCGCTTGTAATGGTTGTACACTGCGACGCTTAGGGCGCGCTTGGCAGTCTCCTGGCCAATGACGTACTGTTCGAGAAACGCGACGATCTCCTTAGGCTTCGGAACCGCGCCGCCGAACGGCTTCTCGGTTGCCTGTATTGGAGCTTCCTCCGGTCCACCCCCACGGAGGATCTCCGCACACAGGTCAATGCATTCCTGGCAGACACCGCCGTAGAGACCGACGATTAGGCGTCTAACCTGCGCCTTAGGCTTTCCGCACAGCGCGCATCTGTCTCGATGTTCCATGTTCCTCCGGTTACTCTTGAGGACGCCGCGGTCTACCGCTCGCCCGGTTTCAGCACGGTATCCACAACACCGTACTCCTTTGCCTCGACCGCGCTCATGAAGTAGTCGCGGTCGGTGTCCTGTTCAATCCGCTCCAACGGCTGCCCGGTGTGGCGGGCCAGAATCTCGTTTAGAATGCTCTTGTACCGCATTACCTCTTTGGCCTGGATCTGGATATCCGCAGCCGACCCCTGGAAGCCCGCGCTCACCTGGTGGATCATCACGCGCGCGTGCTCCAGGCAGAACCGCTTTCCTTTAGTCCCACCGGCCAGGAGCAGCGCTCCCATGCTGGCGGCTTGGCCGACGCAGGTCGTGGCCAGATCGCACTTCACATACTGCATCGCGTCATACACGGCGAGACCTGCGCTGACTGAACCCCCCGGCGAGTTTATGTACAGCTCGATATCCTTGTCCGGATCCTCCTTCTCCAAATACAATAACTGTGCCACAATCAGGTTCGCGTGGTAGTCGTCCAGCGCGTCGCCCAGAAAGATGATCCGATCCTTGAGCAGACGCGAAAACAGGTCGTAGGTTCGCTCTCCTCTCGCCGTCTGCTCTATGACCCACGGTACGCCCATTCTTGCTCCTTCGCCCGCTCCCGCAGGCTTATTATCGGCCGACTCGGAATCCCTCCTATAACGTCTGGCCGGTTTCTTCCAGCATCTGTGCCCGCTCCCGCAGCAGGCCCAGGACCTTCTTGCTCATTACCCGGTAGTTGATCTCATTCTGATTGCCGCCGCGCCGGAGCGCGCGGGCCACATCTTGAGGGGCGAGACCGCTCTCCGCAGCGATCCCCGCAATCTGCTCCGCCACGTCCTCCTTGGTCACCTTCATGCCCTCCTGCTTGAAAACCTCCGTTATCAGCAGCGCCCGCCGGACCTCCTGCCGGGCCTCCTCACAGACCCGCTCCTGAAGCTGTTCGACCGTCATGTTGTTTGATTCGGCAACGTCTTTGGGGGTCAGGCCCTTCCGTCCGGCCTCCTCGGCGATCTCTCCAATCCTCTGGTCAGCCACCCGTTCCCACATCGTGTCCGGCATGTGGACGATGGAGCTCTGAATCAGTTTCTGGATCAACTGTTCGTTCACGTAATCTTCGACCATCCGTTCTTTGGCCGCCTGGACCTGTTCCCGGACCTTTGCCCGGAGTTCGTCCACCGACGCGGCGCTGAATCGCTGGGCAAAATCGTCAGTCAGGTCCGGCAGAACGGGCGCCGACAGAGACGTGATCCGGATTCGGCAGGGGAACGGCTTGCCGGCCCAATCCGCCTCCTGAAAGTCGCTCGGAAACGTCAGGTCGGCCCGCTTTGTGTCCTCCAGACCCATCCCCATCAGTTGCTGGTCAAGCTGGGGGAACGTTTCACCGACAACGGTCATGAACGTCTTGCTCGCTTCCTCTTCTTCCTCGCCCTCCGGCTGTATCACGACCACCGCGAAGTCACCCTCCTGGGCTCCGCGCGACTCGATAGGCTGACGCGTCGCCCTTCGCCGACGCATGTCATCTATCTGCTCGTCAACCTCCTCGTCGGTCACCTCAACCGCCGGCCGCTTCACTTCGAGCGATTCCTGGTCGCCCAATTCTACTTTCGGTTCGAGCGGAACCTTCGCGCTGAACTCGCACTCCGAGGCGTCCTCCTCAAGTTTGGTCACCTCGATGCGCGGGGGTCCATGCGCCTTCAGACCCTCTTGCTTCATGGCGTCGTCATAGGCCTCCCGGACGATCGCGTCCTGAGCCAGTTTGCGAACGTACTCTGGGTTCGCATACTGCTGGACAAGGGCCTTCGGCGCCGCGCCGGGGCGAAATCCGGGGATCCGGACCCGCTTCGAAGCCCGGCGGTACGCCTTGGTGAACCCGGCTCGCACCTGCTCAGGCGAACAGTGCACGGTCAATAGAACCGTGCACGGATTCAGTTCCTCGGACGTGACCTGCATGTCGGTGGCTGTTGACATTTGGTCGCTCACAACAAGGATACCCGCCATGAGGGCCGCATCAGCCTCAAAAAAGGGACAGGGCCGGCGGTGGCGGTGCAGGCCCCAAAAAGATGGAGCGGGAAACGGGAGTCGAACCCGCGACCCTCTCGTTGGCAACGAGATGCTCTACCACTGAGCTATTCCCGCGTGTAGCTCTTGGTACCCCATTGGGGCGGATTTGTCAAGGCGGCCCCTCGGCTGTCCGGCGCAGGTACCATTCTGCTCCTGGGCGGGTGGCGGAACTGGTAGACGCGCTGGATTTAGGATCCAGTCCCGAAAGGGGTAAGGGTTCGACTCCCTTCTCGCCCACCAGAAGCATTCCACACACCGCAGGGGCGGCTCGACCGGCGCCGCCGAGAGTCGCCGGATAGCCCTCCGCACTGCTGCCGACCGTTACCCCCGCCCCGTGGGGCTCCTCGCGCCGAACAGTCCCCTGTTCGCTTCCGGCTCCAGTTGGGCATTGAACCGCTCGACCATCTCTTTCGCCTGCGATTCAAATTGATACGAGCCGGACACCTCGCCCTGCCACACCGACTCGATAACCCACTCCGGAACGGGCAGATGCACGATGCGCTCGGGCGGCTTGAGCGTCACACAGAGCACGGTCGCGGCGCTCTCCGGGTCCGGGAAGATGAACTCGAAGTGGACGCGGTCAGGCTCATAGCGGGTGGTCCCGGCCTGCGCCTCGCCCTTGACGATCCCTTCCCGGAAGATGCCCTCGTCATATTGCCCTTCCTCCGGCGGCCGCTTCTGCTTCAGCCGCTCCAGGATCGCGATCTTCTTTCGGGCGGCCCACTCGTTGAGGGTCACGTCGCCAGGTTACCGCCTCGACCCCCCTGCGGCAGGCGGGCTCCTGCCCGGCGGAGGCAAGAGTCCGAGAGAGGAGCGGGGCCGGTGGGCGAGGCCGGCCCCCGGTGGCGCTGGCTGCGGAGGGCTTCGCAGCCTGCCTTGTTAGGCGAGGGCATTGAAACGGGCTTGGCTCTACGTTTCGCGCCGAACAGGTGTCATCTTCCGCGCCCCCAATCGGCAAGTGTCCGTACCATTGCGAGCAGGCCGAGATTGGAGCGTGAAAACGGGGGCTTTTACCCGCGTGCGATTGCCTGGATGCACGGGCTTTTGCGGGGACGGGTAGACGCGCCGGCGGGCCGGAAGATGATCAGATGCTAAACTGGGGGCGCAGGCGGTAGCTCCATGCACCGGCTCCTGAGGACGATTCGATTGGGCACAGCCTACACACCCGGTCTCACAATCAGCGCAGATCACGTCGTACGCAGAACGCGGCGGCTTCCCCTCAAAGGCGATGTGCTCGTGCAACTGAATCAGGAGGTCGAACCCACGACGGTCGTCGCCCGGACGGAACTGCCCGGAATCCTGCAAAGCGTGAAGGTGGCCGAGAAACTGAGCGTGGAGCCGGGCGATGTCCCCGAACTCCTGACGGTCAGGATCGGCGATTCCGTTGAAGAGGGTGTGCTTCTTGCCGAGTCGAAGGGGCTGTTCGGCCTATTCAAGGGCCACGTTTACTCGGAGTACGCCGGCACGATTGAGACCCTGACCGAGCGCAGCGGCCACCTGCTGATCCGGGAACCGCCGACTCCGGTCGAAGTATCGGCCTATATGAAGGGCAAGGTCGTCGAGATCCTTCCCGAAGAGGGCGCGATAATCGAAACGCGCGGCGCGATGATCCAGGGCATATTCGGCATCGGAGGCGAGCGCCTGGGCGCGATTAGGATAGCCGTAGAGTCGCCGGACGAGACTCTGGAGGCAAGCCACGTTCGGGAGGACGACAAAGAAAAGGTCCTTATCGGCGGCGCATGCGTCACATTTGACGCGATTAAGGCGGCGGAGAAGGCCGGCGTGGTGGGACTGGTCGCCGGAGCGGTGCGCGACATGGACCTCGTCAAGTATCTCGGATACGACATAGGCGTGGCAATCACAGGCCAAGAGGCGATCCCGCTATCGCTCATCGCGACAGAGGGCTTCGGAAGGCTCGCCATGGCCAGCCACACGTTTGAACTGTTCAAGAGCCTCGAGGGAAAGCAGGCGAGCATAAACGGCGCGACTCAGATCCGGGCCGGTGTGATCCGGCCGGAAGTGATCGTACCGATTGAGGGGGCGGCCTCCCGCGAGAAACCCACCGACGGTTACGGGACGCTGGAGATCGGAACAACCGTGCGCATAATCCGCGAACCGTATTTCGGCCGCCTGGCAGAGGTCACGGAACTGCCGCCCGAATTGCAAAGGGTGGAATCCGGTTCGTCGGTGCGCGTATTGAAGGCGAAACTGGAGGGCGGCGAGGAGGTGACGGTCCCACGCGCGAATGTCGAAATCATTGCGACCTGACGGGAGTGGTTTGTAGTTTGTCATCTGATGATGGAAGTACGAAGTCTGGCTTGGAGGCCCGGCTCTGAAACCTCGAATGTCGTATCTCAAGTCAGCAGTCCGAAATCCGTAGTCCGCGATGAAGATCTTAGTTGTTGACGACGAACCGGCCCTTCTGGAGACCGTTTCCCGGCGCCTGTTGCGCGACGGCTATGAGGTCTTGACCGCCGAAACGGCGGAGGACGCACTTAGAGAGTTCCGCGCGCACAGTCCAGACCTCATCGTGCTCGATGTGATGCTTCCCGGACGGAGCGGGCTCGAACTCACCGGAATCCTGCGCTCCGAAAGCGCGGTGCCGATTCTGTTTCTGTCTGCGCGGACCTCCGACCAGGACCGGCTGAGAGGCTTCGAGGTCGGCGGCGACGATTATCTGACCAAGCCGTTCAACCTGGCCGAGCTCTCGGCGCGGGTCGAGGCGATCCTGCGACGCAGCCAGTCATCCATAGCGTCGAAGCCTCTCGTATACGGTGATCTGGTTGTAGACCCGGAACGCCACGAAGTGTGGACCGGAGAGCGCAAGTTGGCGCTAAAGCCAAAAGAGTTCGCGCTCCTGCACTTCCTTGCATCCAATCCGAACAAGGTGTTCACGCGCGAAGCGCTTCTGGATCGCGTGTGGGGGCCGAATGCGTACGTCACGCCCCGCACCGTGGACGTGCACGTGAGCTGGCTCCGCAAGCATATTGAAGCCGACCCCGCCAACCCGGTCCGAATCGTCACCGTGCGGGGGATCGGCTACAAGTTCGCCGATTCCGGTCCGGAGTCCTGACCGCCGGGCTTGAAACCGGACAGGAATCTCTCAACCGCCGCCCAATTCTCCTCGGCGCCGTCACTGTTCTTGTCTGAACGAAGTGTGGAAGAACCATGCACCCCTTTCTTGGGAATGTGATGCGTTCTCTGACCGGGGGACGCGGCGTTTAGGATCTCTCGCGCGACGTCCACCTCGCCTCCGCCACCCGACGTGACAAATATCGGCGCGGCCACGCTCGAGGCCCATTTGCGCACAGGGTCGCCGGAGCCGAAGTATTCGCCCGGAGAAAAGGCCAGCACCGCGGCGACATCGTCGGCGCGGTCTCCGCCAAGCCTGATCGCGAGCGACGCTGAGTAACTGCTGCCCCAGATGAGTACGCCGCCTGTGTAACCCTCGTCCTTCGCGTAAGACAAGGCGGCCTGCATGTCCTGGTAGGCGTCCATGTACTCCTCGCTGCGGCCCAGCGCCTCCACGGTGCGGTTCTGGCGGCCCCACCCCTTGCCGCCGGAGCGCAGGTCCACGGCTAGGCAGTTGAAGCCCATTTTCACCAGCCTCGGCGCGATGGTCGCGTACTCTCCGGCGTTCGAGCCGGCCTGGTGGAACAGAAGAATAACGGGCGCCTCTTTGCCTCCCTCGGCCTCGAACAGGTCGGCGTAGACGGTTGCGCCGTCCGCGGCCTTGAAGGTGATCTCATTCCCGGGTTCGCTGGCGGGGGTCTCTTCTCCCCCGCAAGAACAGACGGCCGCCGCGGCCGCGGCGAAACCGATGGCGAACGTTGACAGTTTGGACATATCCTCGCTCCTTTGAATCGAAGCCTACCCGGCAGGCAACGGCGTTCCTCTCATAACCGCAACTGCATGTCATCCAGATTCGCCGACACCTCGACGACCTTCCACTTGCCTTCCGGAATGACGAACAGACGGCGCTCGACCTCGCGGCGAAACTCAACCGCTATCGGCGAGTCCATTCTCCAGGAATACCCTTGATACGTGAGGTCCGTCTTCAGGTTACACCGTACGATGGCCGTGTCGCCCTCGACCTCGGTCGTGATGTCACTAAACGTGAGTTCGCTGATGTCCGCATCGCGGATGAACCTCGCTATCATGCTCCTCGGGTTTTGGGCGATTTCGTCCGGCGCCGTCCGCAACTCAAAACTCTCGGAGAGTCTCTGCAAGACGCCCCCCGGCTTTCCGTCCAGACTCGCCTGCCGCATCTCCTCCATCGCTCGCCGCAGTTGCTCGTCGTCGCCCGGCTTGATCATCACGGCGACAACGTTGAAGCCGACCAGCAGAAAGACCGCGGCAATTCCGACGACAACGACCCAGAATGATGCCGGCTTGTCACGCATTCGCAGCCTCCAACACGCGCCGGGCGTCCACAATGTCGCGGCGCATCTGCTCCGCGAGCGCCTCATGAGACGAGAACCGCTCCTCGTCGCGCAGGCGCTCCACGACCTCGAGAACGACCTCACGGCCGTAAAGGTTTGCCCCTCCGAAATCGAGCAGGTGCGCCTCGATGGCAAAGCCCGCGCCCTCGATAGTGGGCCGCACGCCGATCGAGACGGCAGCCTTGTACCGTCCGCACGGGGTCTGCGCGAAGCCCGCATAGATCCCGTGACCGGGGATCACCTGATCGATTATCGGAACCAGGTTAATCGTGGGAACGTTCAGATCGCGGCCCAACCTGCGGCCCGGAACCACCAGTCCGGCCAGAGCATACGACGAGCCGAGGAGTTCGGCGGCTTCGCTCACACATCCGCCGGCGACGAGGCTGCGAATCTCCGTTGAACTCACGCCCCGTCCGCTCATCTCCTTTTGCTCCACTACTATGGTGCGAATCCGCTCGCTGAGCCATCGAGCGTCGCCCGCTCTGTCCTTGCCGAACGCGAAGTCATGGCCCACCACTACCGTCCCGGCCTTGAGTGCGCCTCGCAGCACGTCCTGGAAGAACTGGACCGGGGACTGCGACGCAAACGGCCGGTCGAACGAAGCCACCACCGTTGCGTCAACGCCGAGGCCGGCTATCTTGGCGAGCCGAAGGTCGAGCGGAAGCAGAGCGCGCGGACACTTCTCCGGGTTTAGGAGCGCGAGCGGATGCCTGTCGAACGTGAGGACGACGCAAGGGCGGCCGTTTTCCCGGGCGTCCAGGCACGCTTCGCCGATGACCTCTTGGTGGCCCAAGTGGACGCCGTCGAACACGCCGATGGAAACCGTGCATTCCGGCCAATCTTTGCTCACACCGCCCAGCCCGAACAGCGTACGCATTCGGGCCGGAGTCTACCCGCCGAGTCTTTCGCGGCAGGGCCGCTCGGCGGACCTCGGCACCGGCTACGTTTCCGCTCTGGTTCACCCCTCCACCGTGGGGAGGGGGGGATACGACTGGCCGCGCGCCCGCGTGTCCCTTACACCTATCTCAGCGATCAGCACCCTCACCCTAACCCTCCCCCATCGAGGGGGAGGGCACGCGAAAGGCACGTCATCTGACGGCTGCTGCCTTCTTGCGGCGGGGTCGGGCGGGTTTGCCGTCGCGCGGACCGCCCGGCTCCAGCAGCGGCTTCAGATAGCGCCCCGTGTAACTCTTGGCGCACCGCACGATCTTCGACGGCGGCCCGGCGACGATGACCTCCCCGCCCTCGTCTCCCCCCTCCGGACCCAAATCAATGATCCAGTCGGCCGTCTTGATTACGTCCAGATTGTGTTCTATGACGATGACCGTGTTGCCCTGGTCAACCAGGCGGTGCAACACGCCCAGCAGTTTGCGGATGTCCTCAAAATGCAGCCCGGTGGTCGGCTCGTCCAAGATATAGATCGTACTTCCGGTTGCGCGCTTGCTCAGTTCGGCGGACAATTTTATTCTCTGCGCTTCTCCGCCCGAAAGCGTCGTCGCAGGTTGGCCCATCTTAATATAGCCGAGGCCCACATCGTCCATCGTCTGAAGTTTCCGAAAGATCTTCGGTATCGGCCTAAAGAAGTCGAGCGCTTCCGACAGGGTCATATCAAGCACGTCCGCAATGCTCTTTCCTTTATATTTCATCTCGAGGGTTTCGCGGTTATAGCGCTTGCCTTTACACACCTCGCAAGGAACAAACACGTCCGGAAGAAACACCATCTCGATTTTTATGATGCCGTCGCCCCGGCATGCCTCACATCGTCCGCCTTTTACGTTGAACGAAAACCTTCCCGGTTTGTAACCGCGCATCTTGGCGTCGGGCGTCATTGCGAACAGTTGGCGAATCGCGTCGAACACTCCCGTGTATGTGGCCGGGTTGCTGCGCGGAGTGCGTCCGATGGGCGATTGGTCAATGTCCACTACTTTGTCGAAGTTCTCCAGCCCTTCTATCTCTTCATGCGGCGCCCACACGGTTCGCGTCCCGTACACCTCGTACATCAATCGAGGAAAGAGCGTGTCCTGGATAAGAGTTGACTTCCCGGAGCCGGACACGCCGGTCACGCAGACAAACGACTCAAGCGGAATGTCAACGTCTATGCTTTTCAGATTGTTGCCGCGCGCGCCCTTCAGGCGCACCCACCGCTCGCCGGGCTTTCGGCGGATGAGCGGAAGTTCGATAACCCGCTTTCCCGTGAGATAGTCCGCGGTGAGGGTTCCGGATTTCAGGAACTTCGCCAAGGGCCCTTGCGCAACGACTTCACCGCCGTGCTCACCCGCGCCGGGACCCATATCAATGACCCAATCGGCGGAACGAATCGTCTCTTCGTCATGCTCCACGACGATGACCGTGTTTCCCAGGTCCCGGAGCCGCTTCAAAGTGCCTATTAAGCGTCGGTTATCGCGCTGATGCAGGCCGATGCTTGGCTCGTCAAGGATATATAAGACGCCCATCAGGCCGGAACCGATTTGCGTCGCGAGCCGGATGCGCTGTGCTTCGCCGCCCGCCAAGGTCCGCGCCGTGCGGTCGAGCGTCAGATACCCAAGTCCGACTGCCTTTAGAAAACCGAGGCGCTCCGTTATCTCCCGAACGGCTCTCTGCCCGATGATCTGCTGGCGGCGCGTCAGGCGCTCTATGAGTCCTGAAAAGAACTCGAAGCAGTCATCTAAGCACAACTCAGTGATCTCAGAGATGTTCTTGCCCGCGATCGTTACGGCAAGCGACGCGCCCTTCAAGCGGCGACCTTTGCAGTGCGGACATGGGCGCGTCGCCATGTATTGCTCTAAGTCTTGCCTAACCCAATCGCTCTCCGTCGCCTGATAACGCTTCCTCAGGATGCGCAGCACGCCTTCAAAGTGTGTGGTGAACCGCCTTACGCGGCCTCGGCCGTAGCGCATCTCGACGACTATCGGCTCATCAATCCCCTCAAAGAGGGCCTCTTTGTCCCGCTTACGGAGTTTCTTGAACGGAGCGTGCGAATCGAATCCGAGGTGACTCCCAAGCCCGTCTAAGACTTCCGGCCACCACTCTTTCAGTTCGCCGTTCTTGTGAACAAACGGCGCAATCGCTCCGCCGCGCACCGGCTTGCTCGCGTCCGGAACTACGAGTTCGCGGTCGAATTCGGTCTTCGTTCCCAGACCCTTGCACTCTTCGCACGCGCCGTAGGGCGAATTGAACGAGAACATGCGGGGTTCGATTTCGCCCAGCGAAATGCCGCAGTCCGGACATGAGAAATGCTCGCTGAACAGGCGCTCCTCGCCGTCCACCGCGCTGATGGTCACCAGACCGTCCCCCATCTTCAGCGCCGTTTCTATTGAGTCGGCCAGCCGCTGCTCTACGCCCTCCTTGAGGACAACGCGGTCCACCACGGCCTCGATCGTATGCCGCTTGTAACGGTCCATCGGGATGTCGTCCGTGACCTCATACATCCTGCCGTCCACGCGGACCCGCACGAAGCCCGCCTTCTGGATGCCCGCGATCTCGGTCTTGTAATAGCCCTTTCGGCCGCGCACCACGGGCGCCAGGACCTGGAGCCTGGCGCCCTCGCCGAACTCCAACGCCGCGTCCACGATCTGCTCCACCGTCTGGCGCTGGATCGGCTTGCCACAGCCCGGACAGTGTGGGACCCCCGCCCGCGCGAACAGGATGCGCATGTAGTCGTACACTTCGGTGACGGTGCCGACGGTCGAGCGAGGGTTGCGGCCGGCCGACTTCTGGTCAATGCTGACTGCCGGAGAGAGGCCCTCGATGTAGTCCACGTCGGGCTTGTTCATCTGCCCCAAGAACTGCCGAGCATAGGCCGAAAGCGACTCCACGTAGCGGCGCTGCCCTTCCGCGTAGATCGTGTCGAACGCGAGCGAGGACTTGCCGGACCCGCTGAGCCCCGTAATGACGACCATTTTGTCGCGGGGAATCTCCAGGTGCAGGTTCCGCAAGTTGTGCTCGCGCGCGCCGTGGATGACGATCTTTTCTTGGGGCATTGCCGGCCGGATTCTACCGGATGGGACGTAGACGAACAACCACCCTCTCCGAAACACGCAGCGAGTGCCGCGAACCGTTTGGCCGGTCAGCGCGTCGAAACCAACGGAGGACCAGACATGCTGATTTGCGCCGTAGCCGCCGCCGCCCTTGCGCTTCCACTCGCGGCCCCGGGGACCCAGGCGAAGCCGCCCAAAGGCTTCACACGCCTCGAATGGAAAAAGCCAAAGGAGTTGGTGAAAGCCAAGCAGTTGGACTTCGCCTACGTTAAGGTGAAGGTTCCCGGCGTCGAGCGGGAGGTCTGGATGACGGTCGGAACCTACAAACGAAACACCCGGCGATGGACAGTCACCTTCGACTTCACCTTCAATAACAACATGGACGACGACACTTCAATTCTCACGGGTGAGCCTGTTTCCGCCAGACGCGGAGTCCGGCGCTATGCAAAAGGGACGTTTGAAGTGCAGGGCAAGAAGATAAAGTTGAAAATAGAATTGAGGGACGACATCTTGGGGGCGGCCGCCGAAATCGAAGACGCCCGGATGATCTCGGTGAAGATAAGTAAGGGCTGAACGCCCACGCCCCTTACGCGGCACGGAAACGGCGAAGAACGATCGTAACGCGGCCGGCGGGCATGTCGGTTTCCACGCGAACCCAACCGACACCTTTCACAAACCAGTACCGTTTGACGAGTTCCGCGACGCCGTCCTCGCCTGTTATTCGCATGTGCACTTGCACCCTCACGGCATCGAAGCGGCCCGCAGGTGTTTTCAAGGACTCCGGCTGCAAGACGTAAACGTCCGCCTCTGCACTGGCTGTTCCCGCCAGCGACGTCACCGTGCCGCTCCATTTCCAAGAGTCGCCGGCGCGCGCGCCCGCCCGCAGAATCGGCAGGCCGGGGCTCAGGCGTCCCTGCGGGCCTGCTACGCGCGTGATTTCGTCGCCGGACACGAGCAGCCGCTCCGCGCCGACGACGGCGTCGTCCCCCATCTTGGCGCGAGTGCGGACTGATACCTCCCATCCGTTCTTCACGGCGCGAGATTCGGTTATCCATTGCGTCAGTTCGCCAGAACCGCCCGCAGCCCGGAGGTCATAGGTCCACTCCGTGCCCTCGCTCACCGGAAAGTAGGGCGTCGTGTCCGAGCCCGGAACGGCGCCCGCGGAGAGCAGGATGAAGGCGCTGAATGCGAAGATGAGCATGGTGGGTCCCACGCTTGATCATCGGGCGGCGGCCCGCCCTCCTCCACTGCGGCCGGCGGGTTGCTCCGGCGGGCGCGGTGATCTCACGCTCCGGCACGGAGGGCGAGGCCGAAAAACAGCACCAGAACGAACAGAAACCCGACGCTTCCCAAGCATCCGCATCCTCGGCACCCGTCTCCCCAGCCGGAACGCTCCCTCCCCGGCGGCGGGACGTCCGGCTGCGCGGTCGCTCGCTTGGCCTCACGCGTCGGTTTGGGGGGCGCGGCGACTCCGCCTCTATCCGGCTCTTTCATCTTCAAGTCTCGTGGACTCCTGCGGCGGCACGGCGCCGGGCGGGTCAGGCCTGCCCGGCAACGGGGAGTGGGATGAGTTCACGCTTCTTCGGCTCCTCATCGGCGCGCACGATCTCGTTGTAATGGCTGTCGCGCTCCACGGGGACGCGCCCAGCCTCCTCTATCATGTGGCGCATATTCGCAACCGTCAGCGTCTGCGCCTTTGTCCGTGGCGCGTCATCGGCGTAAGTGATCTCGTATTCGAGCACGGTTCCATCACAATCGTCAGCTCCATACCAGAGGGCAATCTGCGTAACGGCCGCACTGTTCATTATCCAGAAACTCTTTATGTGGTCGAAATTGTCCAGCATGAGCCGACAGACGGCGATGTTGCGCAGGTCGCAGTCGCCGCTCGGATGCGGAACCTCTTCGAGGTCGGTTCCTTCCGGATGGAAGGAGAGCGGCGTCATGCAGAGAAAATGCTTGGTCTCATCCTGTAGTTCGCGCATCTGGACGAGATGGTCCACTCGTTCTCCAACCGTTTCGATGTGACCGTAGAGCAGCGTGGCGTATTGGGTCAGGCCGAGTTTCGCGGCGGCGCGGGCGATCTCTTTCCACTCATCGCCGCCAATCTTGCGATCGAACAACTCCATGTGCACGCGCGGCGACAGCACCTCGATCCCCCCCCCGGGGAGAGCGTCGAGGCCGGCCGCCATCAGGTCTTTCAGTGCGCCCTCGACAGTGGTCTTCCCCACGCGTGCAATCTCTACTATCTCTACGGCCGTAAACGCTTTCACGTGGACCTCAGGGCGCTCATCCTTCACTGCCCGGACGAGGTCCATGTAATACTCATAGGGCAGGCGCGGGTTGATTCCGCCGACCATGTGCACCTCGGTGATCGGCATCTGCTTATAGCGCCGAAGCGCCTGCCGCACCTCGTCCAAACTCATCTCATAGGGGTCCGGACCGCCCTTCTTCGCATAAAACGAGCAGAACTTGCAGAACTTGTTGCAGATGTTCGTGTAGTTGATATGCTGGTTTCGCACCCAATAGGCCCTGGCGCCGTGCTTCCGCTCTCTAACGAGGTTCGCCATGTATCCCACTGCGGTGAGGTCCGGCGTCTCGTAGAGCCGCACGCCGTCCTCGAAGGTCAGCCGCTCGCCTGCCTCGACCTTCTCACAGATGTCCAGGAGACCGGAGCCCACTATCTTTTCAGCGTTCACTGAAACCTCAGTTTACACCAGCAACCCCCTCCCCGTTTCGCTCCAGCGAAAGGGTGAGGGCCGGGGAGGGGCGGTTCGGTCTCAAAGAACGTGAACGGCTGGAGGCTCCACCACCCTCATCGCCCGGCCGGCGGTAGACTCGCTCCGGGACTTACGCGATGGCCGTTAGCACAAAGAAGGCGCTTGGGGCAATTGCCGCCGTTCTCGGCTTGGCAATGCTGGTCGGCTTCGTCGGGGCGCTGGCGATCTTCGGGCCCGGCTCAGGCTACCTCTTCCAGTTCCTCCTCGGCGCTGCGGCGTCGGCCGGCCTCATGTTCGTTGGAATGAAGGCCGCGTGCACGAAGGGGCAAGCCCGGCTGTCGCGCGACGTTCTTTACTCGGCGACTTGGGCGGTGATCGCATTCATGTGGTTCGATCGCGCCAACGGCTGGACCGTCGGCTCACTTGGCAACGGTCCGCTCGTATGGACAATCGGCTGGGGACTCCTAACTGCCCGCTATCTCTATGTGCGGTCACGGAGCCGCCTCTGGAACCCGCCCGACGAGTCGTACGGCACATGACTCAATCGCCGTGCCCCGTGCTCGCAGACGGGCAGGCGACCTTCCGAAGACGAACCAAACTAATCATACGGCATCAATCGAAGAGATACAATCCCACACATGGCCACCAAGGTCGAATTCGAAGGCGCAACCGGCGCTCGCCTGTCCGCCCTCCTGGACCTCCCTGACGGCGATATCAAGGGCTTCGGCCTATTCGCACACTGCTTCACTTGCTCCAAGAACTACCGCGTGATCCACGTCATCGCCAAGCAGTTGGCGAAGGAAGGCATCGCGCTTCTAAGGTTCGACTTCACCGGTTTGGGCGAGAGCGGGGGCGAGTTCGCAGATACGACGTTTGCAACCAACACCCGGGACCTGGTCGCGGCGGCGAACTTCTTGGCGACCGAATATGAGGCGCCCAAACTGCTGGCCGGGCACAGCCTGGGCGGCGCGGCCGTGCTGAACGCAGCGCACATGGTCCCCAGCGCGAAGGCGGTGGCGGTCATCGGCGCGCCCTGCTCGCCAGAGCACGTCATACGAAACCTGATAGGCCCGGCACTCCTGTCGGGCGGGGACTCCCCCTCCCCGTTTCGCTCCGACGAAACGGGGAGGGCCGGGGAGGGACATCTGGAGGTCTCCATCGGCGGCCGGCCGTTCAGAATCAGCCGGGAGTTCATTGACGACCTGGACCAGCACGATATGGAGCAGCGTATCGCCAATCTCGGCCGCCCCCTGATGGTGTTCCACTCGCCTGTGGACACGATTGTGGGGGTCGAAAACGCGGCGTGCATCTTCGAAGCCGCCCGCCACCCCAAGTCGTTCGTCTCGCTGGACACCGCCGACCACCTGGTCTCGGACGCCCGCGACGCCGAGTTCCTGGGGCACGTGCTGTCGGCGTGGGCGGGGTATTACTTGCGTTGATGGCCAGACCAGGTGACATCCTTGGTTTCAGCGAAATGTGCAACATCGAGGGGAAGATGTTGCAGCATGGAATGCATTTTCGCAGTGGCAGAGGCCACTCAGTCCTCCTAATGTCCAGGCGCAAGGGAGCGCCCTACCCGGACCGCCTCAGCAACGATGGCAGGACCCTGTTTTACGTGGGTCACGATGCATACGGCCATCCGCAGAAGCGCGAGGCGGATCAACCCCTGATAACATAGAGCGGTAATCTCACTCAGAATGGACTCTTCTTCAACGCGGCGCAACTTGCGCGGCAAGGCAAAGTGCCAGAGATAGTCCGAGTCTATGAGAAAATGAGGCAGGGGATCTGGACTTTCGTAGGCCTGTTTCGACTCGTGGGCGCGAGGTTCGAGAATGATGCCACAAGGAACATCTGCGTGTTCGAGCTCAGCCTGACGACGGAGGCCCGCGTTGGTGGGGCAAGGCCAAGCCAAACATCCTCGCCTGGACGCCTCGTCCCAACTCTTGTAAAGGTCGCCGTGTGGAAGCGCGACAAAGGCCGGTGCGTTCGCTGTGGAACGTCGGACGACCTCCATTTCGATCACATCATCCCCTACTCCAAAGGCGGCTCCAGTACGAATCCAGACAATATTCAGATCCTGTGTGAAAAGCACAACATCGAGAAATCAGGTCGGATTGTCTAATCGGAAGTGAAGGCCTTCTCGCAAGGTGTCGCATCCCCTACTGACGAGCCGGCCGTCAGTCCACCGTGAGACGAACACCGACTTGAGGCACGATTGATGGGGACACGTTGGAGCAGAGTCCGCCGGAGATGCACAATTCAACGGGCCAGGGCGCACAGCACACCCGGGGTACCATTTGGGGAACGACACGGCGACGGCGGTGACACGGAATGAGCACCCTCGGGTTCTCAGCAAAGGAACGATCTGAGATTCATGCGCTTTGCCGGGAGTACGCGGTGAGGCTCCTGGAACTCTTTGGGTCGGCGGCCGACGGCAAGTTTGACCCGTCCAAAAGCGACCTAGATTTTCTGGTCGAATTCGGAAAATCGGACAAGCATGGTCCTACCGACCAGTACTTCGGCCTGCTGTTTGCGCTCGAGGAACTGTTCGGGCGCAAGGTTGACCTGGTTTCCCGCCGGGCCATTCGCAACCCATATTTCCTCGAAGCCGTCAACGAGACGAAGGTCTTTGTTTATGCGGCGTAAGGCGAAGAAACTGATCGAGGACGCACGGCGGGCGTGCGAAGAGATAGCCTCCCTCACTTCGGGTCGGACCCTCGAGAGTTAACTCTCTGATCGTCTGTTGCGTCTCGGTATCGAGCGGCTGTTCATCACGGTGGGAGAGGCACTGAGCCGCTTGTCGAAAGAGGAGGCGGGATTGGCGAGCGAGTTGCCTGCCCTCCGCGAAATCATCGCTTTTCGGAACATCCTCGTCCACGGCTACGACGTGATTGACGATGAGACTGTCTGGGATATCGCGGTTTCGAAGGTTCCGGACCTGCTGGAACGATTGACGACGCTTGTCCAAGAAGATGAGCGATGAAACCGAGCCTGTACGGCCTGCCACGCAGGAATGCGACGCGGTGGCGGTGGTCACTGATAAGCCTGGTCGTGAACCCGCCGCGGAAAACCCCAATCTGTTTAGAGAGGCGTGCCCACAAGCCACAGGGATACAATAGGCGACCATGCCCCTCAGAATCTCGGACCCAGACGTAGCCGCGCATCGGAACGACGTGCTCGCGCAGGTGGACCCGGACGTGGCGTTCATCCTAAGAAAAGAGGTGACGCGGCAAGAGCAGAACTTGGAACTGATCGCCAGCGAGAACATAACGAGCAGGGCCGTTAGGGAGGCCGCCGGCAGCGTTATGACCGACAAATACGCCGAGGGTTATCCCGGGCGGCGTTACTACGGCGGCTGCGAGCATTACGATGAAATTGAGAACCTCGCCCGCGAACGCGTGAAGGCGCTTTATGGGGCCGCATGGGCCAACGTGCAGCCGCACGCCGGAGCACAGGCGAACATGGCCGTCTATTTTACGTTCTTGCAGCCGGGCGACCGGATGATGGCGATGGACCTGAACCATGGCGGCCACCTGACGCACGGCAGCCCGGTTAACTTCACCGGCAAATTCTACGACATCGTTGCGTACGGCGTGGACCGCGACTCGGAACTGTTGGATTACGATTCGATTCAGAAACTGGCGGACGATGCGAAACCGAAACTGATAGTGTGCGGTTTCACGGCCTATTCGCGCAACATTGACTTTGAACGCTTTCGGCAGATCGCAGACAGCGTCGGAGCGATTCTAATGGCCGACATGGCGCACCCTGCCGGGCTCATCGCCGCCGAAGAGTTCAATAACCCCGTGCCCCACGCGCACGTTGTGACCAGCACGACACATAAGACCCTCCGGGGCCCGCGCGGCGGGATGATTCTCAGTAATGATGAAGAAATCGGCAAAAAGGTAAACAAAACGGTATTCCCCGGCGTGCAGGGCGGGCCGCTGATGCACCTCATCGCGGGCAAGGCCGTCTGCTTCCACGAGGCGGCGCAGCCGGCATTCAAGAAGTATCAGAAGCAGGTGCGAATAAACGCCGAGGCGCTCGCTGTTGCCCTAACCGGCGAGGGATTTCGCATAGTAAGCGGCGGCACCGACAGCCAATTGATGCTGATTGATCTACGGCCTTTCCAAATCACGGGAAAAGAAGCGCAGTTGGTTCTTGATTCGGTGGGCATCACGACTAACAGAAACACGATTCCCTTCGATCCGGAAAAGCCGTTCGTTACGAGCGGCCTGCGTTTGGGCACGCCGGCCGTAACGACGCGCGGCATGAAGGAGCCGGAGATGCGCGAGATCGCGTCGCTCATCACCGACACCATGAGAAACTGCGAAGATGAGTCGGGGTTGGCCGCGATTCAGGAGCAGGTCCGCGCACTGACCCAACGCTTCCCCATCCACGAAATCTGACCGGCCGGCAGGGTGGCCCAGCCAGATCTATCCCTCCACTGCCCGCCGTGGAGGATTTCGGCGCAGGCCACGGTCATAAGCCTCAACGGCAAGCGGTTGAGGCATACAAGGCCTACCAGCGGGTCTGGATCGTGTACGTGATTACCTTTTCTTCGTCCGGCTGCAGCGTTATTGCGTACTCGAACGTGTTCGAATCCAGTTTCTTGCCCGGCATGGTCTCGCTCAATATCTCCCAATCCCCCCAGCCGTGTTCTATCACCCTGACCGCCACGGACTTGGTCTTCCTGTTCCGCACTTTTATCTCAAACGCCTCCTGAACCACCGTATTGCTGATCTTGCGGAAACTCAGGCGCTTGCGTTCGCCCACAACATCGAAAGCGTTCCCTATCCAGAGGCGCAGTTTCTCTTCGCGCGACGTATGGTCAATCTGGTCCTCGCCCAGCATCTGAACCTGTCCCGCCGAATCACGTTTGTAAACGCGAACCTTGCCTTTCGGCAGCGGGATGCCGAGATTGTTCTCTTTTGAATTGCGAAGCACGATGATGACGTTGATCTTCACGTTCAGGTCGGTGGCATAACCCTGTCCAGGCCGATAGCTGACCCCACGGCTGCGCCACATGCTCCGCTGCCCTTCAAAGATCAGTTCCTTCTCGACGGCCACGTCTGAAGCGCTGAGCAGAGAGATCTGCTTTGTCTCATTATTGCGAACGGTGGCCGGCCGCTGAAGCGTGTAGAGGTGATATTCGAACAGCGTCTCCTCTGCGAAGCCCAGATCGGCCGCAGCGGCCATCTCCAGCCTGCCGCCTCCGAACCCGCCGCGGGCACGAGGTTGAACACGCCGCACATCGCCTGCAATCAGCTTAAGACTCGCATTTTCATACGTTGCGCCACTCTTATTGTTTATTGTTACCCAGCCGTTCAGGTCGGCCATCGTGTCATCCTCGTTCAGCGTGAGAACGTAGTCGGCGGACCAGCCGATCTGATTGGTCAGATAAGCGAGTTCGATATCATAAGCGCCGGAGCGACCGGCAAGCAGGTTCCACATAAGTGTAGGTTTGCTTATCAAACCTTCGGGAATCTCCAGCACCTCGACGGTGCCCGTGGGGTTCAGGACATACCTGCCGTCATCCGTCTCCACAACCATCCCAGTGTACACTCTGGACGCGCCCGCTCCTGTGCTGACGACTTGACCGGGCGCACTGAGCAAGATGCCTTCGGTCACGACGACGTCGCCATTCTGAAGTTGCTGGCGCAGCCGTACCCTCTTGCCGATTGATTTCAGCAATATGCTCTGTGTAGACAAGAGATCGTACTGATAGTTCTGCTCCAGAATGTCAATTGACGAACCGGGCGTCAAGCTCTTGAAACTAACGCTTGTCGGGTCTATGTAGGACGCGACGTCCTCCACCCGGACTTCCTGCCGGCCGGCCCGCAGGTTGAAAGACCTCACCTCCTTCACCAGAGCGAAGTTCGCGTTATAGACTGTGAGTTCGACGCTTTTCGGGGCACCCGCCAGGGCGAGCGCGCCGATCGAAGCCGCTGCAAGAAACACCATTTCCGTTACCCTCCTTAGGTCGTTGTCATGATTCTGACGCGCCGGGGGGCCTCACGTGTACGGCCAATCCGCCGCAGAATCCGCAAATCAGTAGGTCGGCATGGAATCGTCAACTTCCACGGCATAAGCGTTGATCCCGCCGGCCACGTTTTTGACACTCTTGAAGCCCTGTTCCAAGAGGTACTCGGCAATTGCCTGGCTCCGCCTCCCGCCGCTACAGAGCACAAGTATCTCGTCGTCCTTATTCAGTTCGTTCAGGCGCTCCGGGACGTCGTCCATCGGTATATGCACGCAAGGGTCCAGCCTCGAAACCCTCAGTTCGTGCGGCTCACGGACGTCGAGAAGGATGACGCCGTCGCCGTCTCTGAGCCGCGCACCCAGTTCCTGAACGGTTAATTGCGGCACTCCGGCGATTGATTCACCGGGTGGTCCAACGCCGCAGAACAGTTCATAGTCAATCAGTTCCCGTATCGTCGGTTCTTGTCCACATATATGGCAGTTCGCGTCCTTCTGCACCTCAAAACGTCGGAACTCCATGCTGAGCGTATCCACGGTGAGGAGCGTTCCGATGAGAGGCTCGCCCTTGCCCAGAATCAGTTTCAGCGCCTCCGTAGCCTGAATCGTTCCGACTAACCCAGGCAGAACGCCCAGCACGCCTGCCTCTGCGCAATTGGGCACTTCACCCGGGGGGGGAGGATGCGGATAGAGACAGCGGTAGCAGGGGCCACGTTCCGCCCAAAAAACGCTCGCCTGTCCTTCAAATCGAAAGATCGAACCGTAAACGTTTGGTTTTCCCAATAACACGCACGCGTCATTGACCAAATACCGCGTGGGGAAATTGTCGGTTCCGTCCAGAACGATGTCGTAAGCTTTAACTATATCAAGCGCATTATCACTCTTGAGAGCGGTTTCATACAACTCAATGTCAATGTCCGGGTTCAGGGAGCGCAGTTTCTCCGACGCGCTTTCCAGTTTCGTACGCCCCACGTCGGTGGTGAAGTGCAGGATCTGCCGGTGGAGATTGGCAAACTCCACTTTGTCGAAATCAACGAGGCCGATCCTCCCAACTCCCGCCGCCGCCAAATAGTATGCTGCCGGCGAGCCGAGACCGCCGACGCCGACGATCAAGATTGCGGCCTCCTTCATCCGCCGCTGGCCCTCGGCGCCGACCTCCGGCATGACGAGGTGGCGCGCATACCGCCTCAGTTCCTGTTCGCTGAATGCGGACAAATGCTCTTGCATCTTCATTTTTCTCGCTCTATCGCTACACGGTCATGCCCGATTCTTACGTCACGATGGTGCCGGCGGACTACGTACAAAGGACGCCATCAACCACCGAATGGGTCGGACGAGCACGGAGTGGAGCGGCAGCCTCCCTGCGCGTTCGGCTGGGATCCCCCAGCGACGGCTATGATACCAGCCGGCGGCCCGGAGCCCGCACCGTTTCGCGCGGGCGTCCATCCGTTCAAGGGTGCCGCGAATCGCGTTCTCGTGCGCACGCAGCTATGCGGCACGCGGCGCGCGCGGCATAGGCTACAATAGCCGCGCGTCCTTTCTCATGCGCTTAAAGTTGCCGCTTGTTCTCGCCAGCGCGTCCCCTCGGCGCGAATCGCTGCTCCGCCGGATTCTGTCCGACTTTGAAATCGCGCATGCCAACGTAAGCGAAGCGGCCGTGCGCGGCCGGTCGCCGGAACAAGAGGCTGTGCGGTTGGCAACAGCGAAGGCCCAGCGAGTATTTGAGCGGAGACCGCGAAGCCTGGTGTTGGGTGCAGACACGTTAGTGTGTTTAGGAAACCAAGTTATCGGAAAACCTTCCGACCGCGAGGACGCGAAGGCGATCCTTCAGAGGTTGAGCGGCCGGGAGCACTCTGTCATAACCGGAGTCTGTCTGCTATGGCCCGAGGGCAAAGAACATTTCGCGGAAATCACGCGCGTGCGATTCCGAGCGCTCTCGAAAAATGAGATCGCCCTTTACGTTGCCACCGGCGAACCGATGGACAAAGCCGGCGCCTACGCCATCCAGGGCGGCGCGTCCGGTTTCGTTCAGCGCGTGGACGGAGACCTGGACAACATCATCGGCCTTCCGCTAAACCGCCTCGCTGCGGCGTTGCGCGAGTGCGAACTGCTGGCGGAATGACGAGCAGGACTTCGAATCGGCGCCTATGCTGACCGAGGCCCGAAACGCTCCTCTCACGTCACGTTTCTGCATGTGTAAGTGAAGCGGAGGGCGGCACCGGTACAGACGCTCTGAGGCTTTCTAACGCCCGGGCAGATCGCAATCGGCCGGCGCGGATTTGAGGCCATACGCCTGCCACCGCTCGAGAGCCCGATGTTTGCGTCCTGGGAGCATCTCCGGATGCTCCCGTTGCCGTCGGCCCGGCTCAAGGCGACGATAGCCCGGAGATGGAACCAACAGGACCTCCCGACCGGGTATACGGTGTGCATGAGATCCAGCCGTTTGACTCATCTGCTGTTCGTTCCCGTGCTCCTCGTTGCGGCCGCAGCCCTCGCGGGACCCACCCAGGAGCCGGTCAACAAGGCGAACTGGAAACTTGCCGCACGTTTCGATTCCTCAATCCTGAGGCTGTTCGTGGGAAGTTCGAACATGACTCCCCGGTTCATTCACGAAACGGACAAGTTTTGGTACTCGTGGCGCGACCTGACGGGCACTAAGTTCTATGTCGTTGACCCGAAGGCGAAGAAGAAGAAGTACCTGTTCGATCCGGTCAAGATGGCCGTGCAGTTGAGCGAACTGACGCACCGGCCATACGACGCGGTGACACTGCCCATAACGACCATCGAATATGTTGACGAAGAGGAAGACGAGGACGAGGACAAGGACGACGAAGAGAAGCAAGAGAAGAAGGAGAAGAAGGAAAAGAAGAATCTCATTCGCTTCGTCATTGAGAACATTCGGTACGAATACGACCTTGACGATGAAACTCTCAAGAGCCTCGGCAAGGTGCGCGACGGAAGTGGCACCCAACAGCAGGGCGGCCGGGGACGGTTCGGTCAGCGACGCGGACCGGGCGGCCGGTCGCGAGGCTATCGCAACTTCTCCCCGGACAAGAAGTCCTTCGTTTTTGCGAAAGACCACAACCTTTACTATGTGGAAATAGTGGACGAAGAGGAGCAGGAACCGGTCCAATTGACCGATGACGGCGAAGAGTATTACAGCTTCGGCTTCATGACGGAAGCGCAGAAAGAACAGCGCAGACAGCAGCTGAAAGAGCAAGAAAAGGAACGGAAGGAGGAGGAACAGAAAGAGGAAGAGCAGAAGGAGGAGGAGATAGGTCGGGTCCGCGCCAATGTTACATGGTCCGAAGATTCGAAGTGCTTTTACGTCACTCGCAGCGACTCGCGAAAGGTGAAGGACCTGTATCTGGTCAATACCCTCGCCGATCCGAGGCCGACGCTCCGGACTTACAAGTACGCAATGCCGGGTGACGAAGAAGTCGCACAGACGGAACTGTTCGTCTTCGATCGAGACGGCAAAGAGCTCTGTAAGCACGACGTCATCGAGTACAAGGACGGACGCCTTTACAACATGCATTGGCCGGATACTTCGGAACGTCTGCGGTTCATCCGCCGCGACCGCCTGCAGCGCAACCTGGGACTCTGCGAAATGGACATGGAGACCGGCGAAGTGAAGGTGCTCATATCAGAGAGCGTGGAGAACGCTTTTCTCGAGCGCCAAAACGTGCGTTATGTCGAGCCCGGAGGCGACATGATCTGGTTTTCTGAGCGAATGGGCTGGGGACACTACTATCTATATGATTACGAAGGCAATTTCAAGAACGCAATCACCTCGGGTCCGTACCGCGCTCACCAAATCGTCGAAGTCAACGAGAAGAAGGGACTACTCTGGTTTCGAGGATACGGCCGCGAGACCGATGAGAGTCCGTACAATCGCCACCTGTACCGCGTGAAACTGGACGGCTCGGGATTGAAGTTGCTCGATCCGGGCGATGCCGACCACAACACGTCGCTCTCGCCCAGCCAAGACTACATCATAGACGTGTCCGCGCAGGTTGACATGGAGCCCTCGGCCGTCCTGCGCGACCGCGACGGCAGGGTGATAATGGAGTTGGAGAAGCTCGACCTCAGCCGCTGGAGCCGTCTCCCCGTGTTTGAGAACCCGAATTCGACGCTCACGGACCAGGCCCCGATACCCAGGCGCAACGAATTCCATGATCGGTCGTCCCACCATGTCCGCGGGACTTTCGAGGCCCAGAAGTTTCGGACCGATCGAATTTACGAACGCAATGACGCCATCTACATGGACAAGAATTAAGTCGGGCGACTCGTCTACAAGGCTGCGGTAGCGTTCTTCACTCTCCCGGAGCGCCTGTTGCATTTTGTTTCTTACGGTCATGTCGCGAACTGCGAATATCACGCACTCTTTGCCCTCAATCTCAATCGCCGTGGCAGCGACCTCGGCAGGCAAAAAGTCACCGTTCGCAGTGCGGCAGGAGAGATCGGTGGTCCGTACGGACCCGTCCAGTAACGCCGCGTTGACAAACTCCCGCCAGAGGAGCACCTCATGTGAATGAACGCCAAGCGGCCCCGTCTCCATCAAAGCTGAGTGGCTGTAACCGAGCAACGCGCATGCCCTTTCATTGACGTCGATATATTCTTCGTCCAGAGGGTCCACGACAAACACCGCGTCGCCCACGCGGTCGAATATTGCACGGTACAGATCTGTATCTGCGGTATTGGTCAGCATAATCTGATTGGTTTTCGGGTACTCGCGCTACCAGGACACGGGGTCAGCAGACATAGGGCGCG
>JADFGT010000125.1 GCA_022567555.1 Armatimonadota bacterium
CTCGAAGCGACGTGCCCAGGACTCCCAGCCTCTATCTCTATATACGGTTCATTTTGGCGCGAGCGTCAGCTAATTGTCGCGGTGACCCAATCCCTGACCGCCGATGACAAGCACTGACCCGCCCCAGAACCGAGCCTCCTGCACGGACTTCTGGCGCCTCGGAGATGGCTACAAGTCTAACCGCCCACCTTCGGCCTGTTTCGATACTTGTCATACAGCCGCGTCTGTTTGTCAGTCAGGTCAACTTCGCGGCCTCGGATCCATGCGCGAAGAACGCGGGTTGCGGTCTCCAGCAGGTCGCCGTCGGTGAGTATCACGGTGCCTTCATAGCCGGTCTGAATCGCGCCGAGCCGGTGGCCCAGGCCCAGAATCTCGGCCGGCCACAGCGTTATCGCCCTCACCGCGTCCTCGCGGTCCATGCCGTATGACGCGGCGAAGCCGGCCATCTCGCGAATCTGCCGCACGTTGTGCGAACCGTTCGAGGCGAGGCAGAACCTCACGCCGGCTTTCATCAGCCGCCCGGGATACCCAAAGTTGTCGTCCACCGGCGCCTCGGGCCTGCGCGGCGTGGAGATCTTCGGGTTCAGGATGATCGGCACCTGTTTCTCGGCGAGCCACTCGGCTATGTCCTCCGCGCCGCTACAGCCCGTGAGTTGTATGCCGACGTTCTCCTTTTCCGCCCACTCGACGACCGCTTTCATGTCATTGCCGGAGTTCACGACCGCGAGAAACGGAATATCGCCGTCGGCGGCGGCCTTCATCACTTCCAGCCGGTCGTCTCGCGGTACCGGAAGTCCTTCGCCGTTCTCCGCCGCTTCGCGGGCCTTCGCGTACTCGCGGGCCTCCTCCAGGTAGCCGGTCACCTTCTCCAACAGCGTTTCGACCCTCGGCGAGGGTTCTTGCCTGCGGAACCCGCGGAACCCGCCGCCCCCGCCGATTTGCAGGACTATCGCAGAGCCGCCTTTGAGCGCGAAGTCCTCCCACGTGTACCCGTCAAGGCTTAGCAGGGCTGCCTGGCCGGGGATGCCGCTGCCGGTGGGCCTGGTCAGCGCGGTCAGGACGCCGGCGGAGCGCGCCACATAGAGCAGGGCGCTGTCCGGGTTGACAGCTCGCTCCGGGTGGAGATGCGGATTGAAGTCGCCGCGCTCGGAAACGTCAACGCTCTCTGCGATGCGCGGCACTTCGGTAAGGCCGAGCGTCGTCGAGGCGTCAACGATGCCCGGATAAAGGTGTTTGCCGCTGCCGTCCACGCGTGCCGTGCCTCGCGGCGCCCTCACGCTGCCGACTTCTTTTATTAGGCCGTCGGCGCCTATCAGCACGTCGCCTTTGAACGGGTCGCCGAGCATCGGGTGGATTGTCGCGCCGGTTATCAGCACCGCTTCGCGTGGGTACTTCGCATTGCCGGGCAGGGAGTCCACCCTTGCGAGTCCCGGCACGGCGAGCGGCGTCACCTCTTCTTCGACCCCATTGCCGGTGTCCTCTTCGTCACCCTCGTCCTCATCCGACAGAAGTTCGCGCGCCTGCGCCAGAAACTCCTCGCGGCGCTGAAGTTCCGAGCGATGATGCCGGATGTCGAACAACTTGACGCCGTCTACATAGGTCTCTTCGCACTGAGCGTAGATGCTCACCGGTGAGGCGGACCAAACGACCATGTCCGCGTCCTTGCCGACCTCGAGCGAGCCGGTCCAGCGCTCAATCCCGAGTTGCCGGGCTGGTTCGATCGTTACGAAACTGAGCGCGGTCTCGGCGTCCACGCCGTCGTATCGCATTGACTTCGCTGCCTCATGGTTCAGCCGCCTTGCGTGGTCCGCGCTGTCGCTGTTGATGCTGACCGTCACGCCACGCGCGTTCATCAGCGCGGCGTTGTGCGGGATGGCGTCATACGCCTCCAGTTTATATCCCCACCAATCGGCGAACGTCGAGCCGCCGATGCCCGCCTCAGCCATCTCGTCCGCGATCTTGTACCCTTCCAAGACGTGCTGGAAAGTGCGAATACCGACGCCGTACTCCTGGCAGAGGCGCATCAGCGTTAGAAACTCATCTTGACGATAGCCGTGACTGTGAACGAAGCGGTCTTGATTGAGTAGTTCGACAATCGCGTCCAACTGTAGGTTGCGGCGGGGCTCAACCTTGGTTCTTCCCGAACGGTACGCCTCCCACTCCTCCACGTAATCGCGCGCTGCGTCAAACGCGCCTCTTATCGCGTCCTCCACGCCCATCCGCGTTCGCGGGCGGTTCCCGCGATTGCCATCTTCGTCAATCGGATTTTCTCCCAGCGCGAACTTCACGCCTTCCGGCGCGCCTTGTACCGGGAAATCGTAAGACCGCTGCCCCCAGCGCCACTTGCTGACGGCAGTCTGTCCGCCGATGGCGTTCGCCGAGCCGTGCAGCTGCTGGGCGCCGACGGTACCGCCCGCGAGTTGGCGATATATGTTGATGTCGCGGTGGTTGATTACGTCTTTAATTCGACACTCGATGGTGACCATATTGGTGGATTCGTTGACCCCCCCGGTGATGGCCGTGTGGCTGTGGCAGTCCCACACGCCGGCTGAGATATGCTTGCCCGTCGCGTCTATCACCTCGCACCCGGCGGGCGCCTGGATGTCTCGGCCGACCGCCGCGATCTTTCCGTTTTGAATCAGAACGTCCGCGTTTTTCAGGACCCCCTGAGGCCCCATCGTCCAGACCGTTGCGTTCTTGTAAAGCCTGAATGCCTGCTCTGTCTCCGCCGGCCGAGGGAATAGGCTGTAATCCGGGGGAATCAGTTTCAGCGGCTCCTCCGGCTTCATCTCGTCGGCGTCCTTGCGGTCCGGCATTTCGAAGTCCACTCGAACACCGTCCACGAACGCCGCCATCACCTGGCTGCTCTCATCGAACAGGTCTCCCTGCACAACCAGAACGTTGCCCAACTTGCCCGCTTCCACCGTTCCGGCGGAACGGCTGAGGCCGAGCAGTTCCGCCGGCCGCGTAGTGACGGCGGCCAGGGCGGCTTCTCTGCTCAGCCCGGCGCGGACCATCAGGCGCAGGTCTTCCAGCGGGTCGCTGGTGCCGGACGGCGCATAGGAGAACTCGATTCCGTTCTTCTCCAGTTCGGCGCCCGCCTGGAGTTCGTTGAAATACGCTTGCACGGCGGCGATTGAGTTGCCGGTGTCATCGTCGCCCACGCTGGGCTTGCTTGGAATCCCGTCGCGGAGAATCACGGCGGCCCCAGCGTCCTTCAGAAGGTCCGTCACGTAGCCCGCCTCCCGGCTGAAGGCGTAAACTGGCTGAAGCGGGAACTCATCGGAGATGCGCATCGCCTGTAGGGCCGACAGTTCGGTCAGGCCGTCGAAGATCGCCATGGAGTCCCGGCGCAGGAGGCGGTTAATGGCCTCGAGGTCAGGGTCGTATTCCGGTCTTGGGAGGCCGGCCGGGTTCGCCTCGTAGCGGCGAGTCAGACGCCCGTAGCGCCCCGCGTCATAGAGGCTCTGCCGCGTGAATGCGATCGAGCCCATGAGCGAACCGGGATAACCTCCTCCGCCGGGTCCTCTGAAAGAGCGCCTGCCAATCTGCACCGGTATCGCCGGGTCGGCGGCGATTACGCCCGCCGGTTCAAGGCCGCCCGATCCGATGCTGACAACCGCCGTTCGCGGACCGAAGACGCCCGCCGGCGCGTAGACGTGCGCGATCCCGTACCCGTTCTCGGCCAGCGATTCAAATGCGGAGACCTCGTCTTGGCGCAGTTCGGCCACACGGAAACGGCTCACGAGGTTGCCCGCGCTGTTCCAGGGGTCGTTCGAGTCCTCGTCGGCCTCGACCGCCGCCGCGACCGCATTCTGCAGCGCCTCCACGTTCACCCGCAGTAGCGGGTGGATGAGGCCGGCATAGACCGTGAGACCGTCGCAGTCAATCACCTGCGCCACGGAGGGCGCGTTCACCGACGGGCCGATCTGCGCGATGACCCCGTTCAAAATCAGTACGTCGGCTTTGTCCAGAACGCGGCCGGGCGCCACTACGACCTTGCCGCCCTTGAGCAGATAGACGGCCGGCTTCTCAAACGTTTGGCCCACGGCGGCGGCTACGGCCAATAGAGAAACAATCGCGGATAGAAACCTAAAGGTAGGCATAGAAACTGTTTATACCAAGCCGCGCGTCATTCCTGCGCGGATGTGCGGCGAAACCCCCGTCAGCCCTACGTCGGCTGCTGGACATTGACCGGCCCGGCGTGAGGTTCAATTTCGGCGGCGCTGACCGCGCCCGGCCTTAGAATGCACGGCGGCGAAACGGTCAGGTCCAGGACGGTGGACACGACTCCGACCGGGCAGGGCCCGCAGTCCACGACGAACGCAGGCGAAGTACCCAACTGCGCGACGGCGTCTTCGGCGCGGAGGGGCGGCGGGCGCCCGCTGCGGTTGGCGCTGGTCGCTGCGAGCGGCGAACCCACCCGGCGAATGAGCGCCACCGTCACCGCTTCCCCCGGCTCGCGGACTCCGACCTTCGGCAGTCCGGCGGTAACCACCAGCGGAACGGACTCACTTTTTGGAAGGACGAGGGTCAGGGGTCCGGGCCAGAATGCCTTGGCCAGCGATTCGGCCTCCGGCGGCCAGTGCGCGACCGCCTGCCGGGCTTGGTCCCCGTCAGCAACCAGCAGGGCAAGCGGTTTCTCAGGCGGCCTCCCTTTAGCCCGGAACACCTTCAGAACCGCGTCGCTGTTGAACGCGTCGGCGGCGAGGCCGTAGACGGTGTCGGTCGGCAAAACGACAATCTTGCCGCTCCGCAGCGCCTCGGCGACTTCCTGCAGACGGGAGTCGTCGGGTCCTTCCGGCCGGAACCATTTCAAAGTCCCACTGCCTTGCGCATCGGTTCTCGGGGCACCGGTCGTCCGGACCACCACTCGAGGGCGAGTGCGCCCTGCTCAACCAGCATCTCGCGTCCGTCAATCGTCTCCCGGACCCGCCCGGCAGCGGCTTTCAAAAAGTCTGTCGGCCCTTTGCGATACGCCATATCGTAAGCAACGGCCTCCGGCTTGGCGTGGTCCCAGACCAGGGGCGGGCACTCTCCCTTTCTGGCACCGAGCGACGTGGCGTTCACTATCAGGTCGCAGCCCCTCGGGTCCGGCCTGGGGATGTCGTCAATGGTGCCCCACATGCCGAGGCCCCACGCGAGTTCCCGGGCTCGCTGCGGCGTCCGGTTCCAGACCCTGACCCGCCAGCCCCGGCGCAGAAGCCCATAAGCGCCGGCGGCCGCAGCGCCGCCCGCGCCGAGTATGAGGGCGCGGCCGGGGCATGTCTCGCGAAGCGGCCTAAGGAAGCCGGGGACGTCGGTGTTCCTCGAGGCGATGACCGCCTCGAGTCGAAGGCTGTTCGCGGACTGGATCATCCGCGTTGCACTGTCCTCGGCCTGCCCGAGAGCCGCCGCCGCGCGTTTGTGCGGAGCGGTGACGTTCACTCCGGTGAAGCCGCACTCCCGCAGGCGCCCGATGCACTCCGGGAACTCATCCGCCGTCACGCGGTACGCCTCATAAGTCGCCTTCAGGCCCATGTCTTCGATGGCCGCGGCCTGCATGCGCGGCGAGAGAGAGTGCTCGACCGGGTCGCCCAGAAGGGCGAGGCGGAGTTCGACATCCGGCTCCGCGCTCACTTCGCGCCAATCAGCCATCGTTGTTTGAGTTCGCGCCTGGGCCGGGGGCACTCCTGCTTCGAAACGTCCAGAATTTGTGTCCGGCGAAGTTCCACAGCATTACGGCCAGCGTCGCGGTCGCCAGCGAGAGGTAATAGTTGAAGTTTCCCGCTTCAGGCTTGTGGATCTGGCTGGCGATGAGAACGTTCAGCAGCAGTCCGATGCCGGCCACAATATAAAAGCGAACGAACTGCCGCCCGCGCCCGGCGTTGCCGCGTATCTTGAATGTCCAGCGCCGGTTCCAATAGAAACCGTTGGCGGCCGCAACAACAAATGATGCCGCCTTGAAGACCGTGTAGGCACCGTCGAAGTCCGGGTGCTGCAAAAACGGGAAGAGGTCC
>JADFGT010000056.1 GCA_022567555.1 Armatimonadota bacterium
GCCGGCCATGTAAGCAGAGAGGTTCCGCCCGGCACGCTGAAGAGCATCTGGAGGCAGGCGCAGTTGGAGAGTAAGCGATGAAAGAGTATCTGGTGATCTATGAACAGGGCGAGACGAGTTGGGGGGCTTATGTTCCCGATCTTCCCGGCTGCGTTGCTGTCGGCAAGAACCGCCAAGAGGTGGAGCGGCTTATCCGGGAGGCTATCGAACTTCACGTTGACGGGATTCGTGCCGACGGCGAGCCGATTCCCGAGCCCAGAACATTCGCAGATCGAATTTCGATTTCTGCGTGATTGTGCCGACTCTCCTTATGCCCGCACCGCGCGCGGTGCGGCCTCTCGTCTCGTGGTTATCTGCGCGCAGGCCGCGCTGGGATAAGGCGTAGCCCTCTTCGACCCTTATGACCCACCAGCGGTCATCGTGTGGGCGCGTGAATCCGGGACCGTGCGCGTCGGCAGAGTGCGTGGCGTGCCCCAGATGCGCCGGATCATTTCGAATCCGTTGACGTCATGCTCAATCAGGTCATCCCGGTCGAACGGATAATAATCGTTCAGCCCGAAATAGGCTTCGGTGAGTTCGGCGAAGTACTCCATCTGGTTTGTCTTCGCGTACCCTTCCTTCATCTGGCCTCGGTGATACTTCACCGAGTCGTACAGTTCGCTCACCATTGCATGCTTGTAGCAAGCGAGAATGTATGAGTCGTCGTAGCCGAAGAGGATGTCGTGATAACCGTGCGCCAGTTCGTGAAGCACCATCATTGGCTGGTCTTCCGTGACCCATTTCACAAAGTTCTTGACGTTAGCGATCTCCATGCCGTCAACCTTCTGCGGGTTGTAGCCGTTCTCGTTAAGCCAGTTTACGTCCGGGTGGTAGCATGCGCACGGAAAGTCGGGGTTGTTATGTTCGATCCAGATCGTGATGCCCTGGAGCACCTTTAGCGGCTTGTGCGGCACAACGGTCGCGATCTCGGCCAACTTCTCTCTTAGCAGGCTAAGCGCCGGCTCGAGGTCGTCGGGATGTTCCCGTGCCTCGCGGCTGATACGCACCGTGAATCCGTGGATTTTCACGGCTTCATAACTGTTCGTCGGCTCATAGGCGGGCAACTGAGGGTTGCCGGTCTGGCCAAAAAGGGACAGTCCGGCCATAAGCGCCGCTGCCAAGTTAGAACCGAACGTCATGAGACCGATGTGCTCCCGCGTCCCCTTCTACGGTTCGGGCCGCGGACGCTATAGCACCCGAATCGCCGCCTCACCTTCCACCGCGCGCCCTATGGCCGGATAGTCCGCAACCGGCATGGTCGCAAACACAGCCAGCCCTCCGGATGTCTGCGGGTCCAACACGACCTCCCGCAGCCAGGCCGGAACAGATTCTTCGAACTTCAGGGCGTCGCCGAGGAAGTCGCGGTTCTTGCCGGCTCCCGCGGTTATATGCTCCCGTTCGATGAGTTTCCGCACATGAGGCAGGAGCGGGAGTTTCTCCGACTCGATCTCGATCGCGACCTTCGATGCCCTGGCGATATTGTACAGGTGTCCCGCCAGTCCGAAACCGGTGATGTCGGTGGCGCAGACTGCGCCGGCCTGCTGCGCGGCTTCGGCGGCGTCACGGTTGAGCGCGCACATCGCCTCGATCGCGGCGCCCAATGCCTCGTGTGGACAGTCGTCAAATTTCGCGGCGGTGGTGATGATGCCCGTGCCGAGCGGCTTGGACAAATAGATGGCGTCGCCGGGCCGCGCGCCGGCCACATGCAGCATACGGTCAGGGTTGACGAGGCCCGTAACGCTTAGGCCGAACTTCGGCTCATGGTCTTCGACCGTGTGTCCGCCGACAAGGACAGCGCCCGCCTCTTCGACCTTATCGAACATGGCTTGCAGGATTGCGGCCCAAACGTCCGCAGGGGCCCTTTTCGGGTCGAAGCAGGCGATGTTCATTGCCGTGAGCGGACGGCCGCCCATGGCGTAAATGTCGCTGAGTGCGTTGGCGGCCGCTATCGCGCCATAAGCGTACGGGTCGTCAACAATGGGGGTGAAAAAGTCCATCGTCTGGACAAGCGTTATCTCGTCCGAGACGCGAAAGACGCCCGCGTCGTCGGATGTATCGAAACCGACGAGCAGGTCAGGGTGCGTTGATTTCGGCAAGGCCCGCAGAACCTCTGCGAGCTGGGAAGGGCCCAGTTTGCTCGCTCAGCCGGCGGACTCAACCATCTTGGACAATCGAACAGACACGTATACCGAGGATACTCGATACGCGTCCCGGGCGTCGGCCGTTCGGGTGCTCGCGTGGCGTCGGCCGGGCCGGGCCTGCACTTCCGGCGAGCGTTCGGCGGTCCTCCCACCGCGTGGGGTATGCTCTCCGTGGCAATCTTACGTGATGCATTTTCCGCCCGAGGCTCCGCTTCGGGCGGTTTTTTCTGGATGGCGAATCCCTCTACGCGGCCTTGGGCGGTTCGAGGGGGAGCAGTTCTATTGCTTCGGTCAGCCTGTTGGCATTCCGTCCAGCGTCGGGGTAATACGCCGCGCCGACGAGCACTGAGACCCCGGTGCGACTCACCGATTCCTGTGCGAGCCAGGTCTGTAGCCGCTTCGCCAGCCGGTCGTGCACGGCCTTGACGGTCTTGCCCGTGCCCGGCAAGACGATGCCGAACCCGGTTTGGCGCATCCGGCCCACCGCGTCCAATCGCCGGACGCTGTTCTTCAAGTACCCGGCAGCGTCGGTCAAGAAGTCGTCCACGGCGTCCGGCCCGTAGAACCTCTCCAGGGCTTCCAACCCTCGGAACTCGACATGAATGAAGGCGACGCATGAGTCGTCGCAGGCGGCGCGTGCGCACTCTTCGTTCAGTCTTGCCATAAGGTATGTCTCGGTGTAGGCCTGAGTCGTGTCATCCAGAACGAAGTCGCCGATGGCGCTGGCCTGGCGCTGCAGGATGCGGTCCCGCCTCTCTTCGTCATCAAGGATGCCGCGAAGTTTGGCGAGCGACTGGCGCAGGATGTGAGACACGTAATTGCCGGAGATTCCGAGTTGGCCGGCGATCTCGGTCTGATTGAGCGACTCGAAGTGGAAGAGATGAAGAACCTTGCGCTCCAGGTCCCGAAGTCCTTGCATAACAGTGTCCAGAAGCACACGCTCTTCAACCCCTAACTGTTCCCGGCAGTCATCGGCCAGATCCACCTCTTCCGATTCGCCGTCATCGTCCTGGCCTGACCCGACCGTCAGGCTGGCCACACGGAACAGTTCGTCCGTGCTCATCACCTCGCGGACTGTTTCGACGGGCAAGCTCGTCTCCTCGGCGATCTCCTCTTGCGTAGGAGAGCGTACGAGTTGCTGCTGGAGACGTCCGGCAGCGCGGTTCACACGGTGCCTGACCTCTTGCAACCATGCAGGTTCGCGGATGATCTTTCCCCGGTCCCGGAGATGGTGCTTTATGGCGCCCGCAACCAAGTGGGTCGCGTACGTGTTGAACCGGACGCCTTTGGACGGCTCGAAGAGGCTTAGCGCGTTTAGCAGGCCCAAGTACCCTGCCTGCACAAGGTCTTCGTGAGGCTCCAGCCCCGCGTAGCGCCTGGCGATTCGCTCGACCATGTCCGTGTACAGTTGCACGATGCGGTCTCGCAGATCTCCTCGCCGTGTGCGCACATATTCGCGCACGAGCGCTTCCGCAAAATCATTGCGGCTAAATGTTTCCGACAATCCTCGCTCCTTGAATTCAGCCGCACGCTTCGTGATGCGGCTGTGTCGTTGCGCGGCGTTCCTTGCCGCCCTTGTATGACCTGATTCCCCGACCGGTAACCTGTCACTCCACAGAGTTGACCAGTTGGAAGATAGGAGTCATCACAGATATCGCGATAAACCCCACAATCACACCCATGAATATGATCAGCACCGGCTCGATCATAGTCGTTAGTCCTTTTACCGCTGTATCGACTTCTTGATCGTAGAAGTCGCCGATCTTGACGAGCATTTCGCTCAGCCGTCCGCTCTCCTCGCCGACGTCAATCATTTGAGTGACCATGGCGGGGAACAGCCCGCTGCTGACCAGCGGCTGGCTCAGTTTCTGCCCCTCCCGAATTGAGTTCCGCGCATTGTGAATCGCCTCGATCAGAACGCGATTTCCCGACGTGTCACCGACAATCTCGAGCGCTCGCATCATGGGCACGCCTGAATTGATCAGCGTACCGAGTGTTCGAGCAAAGCGCGCGACCGCCATCTTGAGAATAAGTTCACCAACGATCGGGATCTTTAGTTTCAGGAGATCTATCTGGAATGCACCGCGTTCGCTTCGTACCCAGAGTTTCAGCCCTACGAGCGCGCCGATTCCCATGAGAATCAAAATCCACCAGTAAGCCTGAAAGAAGTCTCCGATGCCGAACAGAAAAGCCGTAACCGGCGGGATCACGACATCCATTCCTTCAAATATCTCTTTGAATTTCGGCAGAACGAAAGTGAACAACGCGAAGAGCATTACCATGGAAAAGATCAACACGAGTACCGGATAGGCCATTGCGCTCTTGATCTTGCTCTTTACTTCCAGTTCGTATTCGAGGAATGAGGCAAGGCGGTCGAGGATCGCGTCCAGTATGCCGCCAAGTTCGGCTGCACGAACCATGTTCACGTAGAGATTATTGAAGACTCCCGGGTGCTTTGCGAGTGATTCCGTTAGGCTAAGCCCACCCCGCACGTCTGAAGCCACTTCGACTGTGGCCTCACTAAGGACGGCGTCCTTAGTCTGCGTGCCCAGGATTTCCAGGCACCTGAGCATCGGGATGCCCGCATTCACCATGGTGGCGAACTGGCGGCTGAAGAAAACCAGGTTCTTCAACTTCACTTTCTGAGGCTTGAAAAGGGAGCGCCCCTTGCCTTGCGAACGCTCTCGGCCCTGCCGGATATCGGTGACGTGGAGCGTTTGCTCGTGCAGGTTCTGCAGCACGAGTTGCTCATTGTCCGCGTCCATGACACCGTGGACAGTGCGGCCGGTCGGGTCTACGGCGGTATACGCAAATTTGGGCATTCAGCGAGTCTCCGAGGAGCCCGTCCGTGGGCATCCACCAAGGTTGATTCTCGGAACCTGAGCAGCGGTTTTGAACCTGCCAAGTGTGAAATCCCGCTTCTTTGACGGGGCCGTGGGGCGAAAACCCAGTATTCTTGCCGGTCCGTCCGGACCGCTCTTAGCCGCAGTTGGCCCGCGTTCTCTGCCGAGAATTGAGGGGAAGCATGTTTATCCGCATCCCGCACAGACTGCGCACGACCTGGACGGTTTTCCCGTCCGGCTCCGCCTTTGCAGCCTTCGCTGGAACTTGGTTCTTGACGGGCCGGCCTCCGTTCGGCGGCTGGACCGTCTCGACGCCCGTTCTGTCGGCTGTCCTGATCGGTCTCACCGGACTACTGGTTTTTCTCGGGATGCGGCTTCTCAGCGGGCGCCGGGCAACGGGCTTGCTGAACCGGCTGGCCGAGGTCGCGTCGCAGCGGGCCGATGGAGACCTGGAGGTCAGCTTCCCCGCAGACGAACCTGGTCCGCTGGGCGACCTGGCGGGCGTGCTGAACCGGGCCGCCGAGGGGGAGACCGAGCTCAGGATTGACCTCACGCGCCGGCTTGAGCAAGCGGAGATGAGGGCCAGGGCGCTGGACACCTTCAATCTGCAGATGGTCGAGTCGAACGCCGAGGTGATGGGCATTCTGCACGACCTCGAATGGCAGAACGCCCGTCTGGAAGACCTCAAGGACCGATTGGAGCAGTTGGCGTTCACCGACGGCCTGACCGGCCTGAACAACCACCGCACGTTCCAAGAGCGATTTCAGGCCGCCTTTGCGCATGGACGAAGGTACGGTCAGCCTCTCTCGCTTCTGATGCTGGATTTGGACAATTTCAAGGAATTGAACGACGCTCACGGCCACCCGACCGGAGACGCGGTGCTTGTTTACGCTGCCATGGCCCTTCAGGATGTGGTGCGCGACAGTGATTTCGTGTCCCGGTACGGAGGAGATGAGTTTGCGATCGTTCTTCCCGGCACAGATATTACCGGCGCGCTGGACCTGGCTGAGCGGGTCCGCTCCGATCTGGAGCGATGGGAGGACGCGCCGTCGGGCTTTTCAGTGAGCGTGGGTGTCGCAGAACTGACGCCGGACATTCGGGACGCTAACGACCTACTTCGGGCCGCTGACGATTCGCTCTATGAGGCCAAGCGCAGGGGCCGAAACCGGATCGCGGCCCTACAGACGGAGCAGGTAGAAGAGCGCGGGGCTTGACGCAACGCACCTGAACTGGCAGAATCGCCCTGTCCACGCGGGCTGGGCGGGCGAAAGACTTGGATTACAAAGAACAGCGGGAGCGATTGGTTGCCAGGCTGAAGGAAGAGCGTCCCCTGCCGCCTGAGATTGAGGCGGCATTTCTCGCCGTCCCACGCGAGGAGTTTGTTCCCGAGGCCAGCCGCGAGAGTTCCTACACAGACTTGGCCCTTCCGTTGCAGGCGGGCGCCACAATTTCGCAGCCTTCCATGCTGGTCATCATGCTGCTGGAATTGCGCCTGAAGCGCGGCGTGAGCGTTTTGGAGGCTGGGAGCGGCTGTGGCTACTTCCTGGCGCTGCTGGCCGCAGCCGGGGCGAAGGCTTGCGGTGTGGAGATCATAACCGGCTTGGCGAAACAGTCGAGGGAAAGGCTGGACCGCCTTGGATACGACGTGGAGGTGATAGATGGCGACGCCTCGAAGGTGGAGTTCGGTCGGAAGTTCGGGCGCGTGGTATTTAGCGCCGCCGTCTCAAACGTGCCGCATTGGTCCAGAAAGGTCCTCGAACCCGGCGGGTTTGTGCTGGCTCCCGTCGGCGACCGGGAATACCAGGAACTCGTGCGAGCATACGAAGTCCGCACCGAGTTCACGGGCCGGCTCTGTCGTTTCGTGCCGTTTGTTTAGTCGGCAGGCGCAAAGACTCCTACAAATTGCGGCGCAACTTTACCAGGAAGTAGTAAACGTCGTCGTTCATCAAAAAGCTTAATGAATAATACATGATCTTCGCTTCGTCCGACGCGTCCTCCCACTCTTGGGATTGCTCGTTGAATACCTGGTCCACAACTCCGATCATCGCCTTGCGCTGGCCCTCGTTCAGGGTGCTCTTGATGGCGTCACGCAGGATCAGGCCGTTCGCAGTCTTCACGCCCCTTCTCTCGTTCTCAAACCCTACGAACATCTTGCTCACTTTGTCTAAGAACTGCTGGGACGGAACGATGCCCTTCAACGCGTCTGCGTGAACCTTGTCCACTTCCTCTTGCATGCCCTTCATCTGCGTGGCCTCTTTCTTCTCCTGATTGCGCACGTTTTGGCGGCACGTTTCGATCACCGGGAGAAGTCTGCCGATCTGGTCCTTCGTGAGGATCAGTGGAAGGATGCGGTTAGCGGCGTCAATCTCGGCCAATTTGTCGTAGACCGGGTCAACGCCGTACGGGTCGCTGCTGCTGATCTGCACCGTGGCCGGAGCCATTAGCATGACCGCTGTCAAGATCGTAAGAATCGCTCTCATGATTGCCCTCCTTCGCTTTCTTTCGCTTGGAGCCCTGAATTGGACGTTGGAACCGCCGCTGCGGTTTCGCGCTCTAACGCCAGGGAGAGCGTGAGCGCTGTGGCCGACATCTGCAAGTGTACAAAAACCAGTCCGATGGCGGCCACCGCAGCCATGCCGGCGGCCGTCAGGCCCGCTTCCGTCATCCACCCCAACCGCCCGATGGCCCATGCGCCCGCCAGAATGGCGGCGAGCGAGCCGAACAGCGTGCCCAGCATCGCGCCGATGCGCCAGAGGCGCGTACGGGCGGCATAGCGCTGCCGGCTCGATTCCATCCATCGCCGCCTGGCGAAGATGTAGATGAGCCACAGGCCGAAGGCCGGTAGTGTCTGGAGCCAGACCACGGCCCGGTTATACCGCCTAAGGGCGCGGGTAACCTCAGGTTGGGAATCGCAACAGTCAAGTTGAGGAGGAGAAGATGAAGTACGTACCGCTGGGACGCACCGGCGTGATGGTGAGCCGCCTGTGCATGGGCACAATGACATTCGGATGGGAACCGGACGACTGGGGCAGCACGAAGCCGCAGGCGCTGAAGATCGGCAAGAAAGCGCTCGACGTGGGCATCAACTTCTTCGACACTGCGAACGTCTACGCGCGCGGCGTCGGCGAGAAGATCACGGGTGAACTGCTGAAAGGAGTCCGCCACCGAATCGTGCTGGCCACTAAGGCGCACGCCCCAATGGGTGACGACCCTAACGACCGTGGGAACTCGCGCCGCCACATCATGGAGCAGTGCGAAGCTTCCCTCCGGCGACTGAAGACCGACTGGATTGACCTTTACCAAATCCATCGTCCGCAGCCCTCGATTCCGATTGATGAGACCTTGCGTGCCCTGGACGATCTGATACGGCAGGGCAAGGTGCGCTACATCGGTACGAGCACGTATGCCGCTTGGCAGGTCTGCGAAGCGCACTACATTGCACGCGAACTCGGCCTGAATCGGTTTGTGAGCGAGCAGCCGCCCTATAACCTTCTGGACCGCCGCGTTGAAAGGGAACTCCTGCCGTTCTGCCGGACTTACAACTATGCCGTTATTCCGTGGTCGCCCCTGGCCGGCGGCCAATTGACCGGCAAATACCTGCGCCGGACGCGGGACGGCAGGTACTCAAAGTCGGACCCGAACATGAAGATTACTCCGCAGACGACGCGCGTTGTCAAGCGGCTCCAAAAGGTTGCGGATAGCCTCGGCGTATCGCTGACCACGTTGTCGCTCGGGTGGGTGCTGAACCAGCCTGGCGTCACCTCTGTGATAACCGGCGCGCGGAAACTCAATCAGTTCGGCGACCTTGTGAAGGCGACGGAACTTGAGCTAAGTCCGGCCGTGCTGAAGCGCATTGACAAAATCATCGCTCCCGGTTCGCACGTGAGCGACTATTACACGGCGAACTTCGGCCCGAATGCGCTGCCGTTCTGAGCGTCGAAAAGTGCAGGGCCTCTGATCCTATGCGGCAGCGGAACAGGAGAGGTAACGAGGGCGGCGCGCACGCGGTTGCGTTCTAACGGGCCCTCGCGCTACCTGCGCTACTCAATCGTTATCTCGTTCAGCAGGCACGCCCAAGATTCCATTTCGCGGGCGGGATCTACCAGCGGTTTGAGGCGCTCGCAGCGCATCTTCAACTCCTTATAAAAGGCGGTGTCGCCTTCCGCCCTCCGAAGCAGGGCGGAGAGCGCATGCGCATCGCCGACCGGGAAATAGCCCGGATAACTCTTGCCCAACATGCCGACTGAGCCCTGGACCCGCGAACTGAGGACCGGTACCGAGCATGCGATCGCTTCCGAAACGACGTTCGCGCCGCCTTCCAACTTGGAAGTGAGGACGAGCAGCCGCGAGCGGGCTAGGAGCCGAAGCGCTTCCCAGCGCGGCCTCCCGCCGACCCAACGGTAGCGCGGGTTCATTGACATCTCCTTTCTTGCGCGCCTATCCATGCCGCTCTCGAGTGCCTCACCGATGTGGGTTATGCGGATCCGAGAAGACGAGGGCAGCAGCCTCGCCGCCTCGGCGGCCAAGAACGGGTCCTTCACGTCGCGCAGATGACTCATGACGCACACCTCGAAGACGGTCTTCAGCGGCGCCGGACAGTTCGCAGGGCGCGTTGCGGACTGGTAGATGGAACGGACCCTGCGGCGAAGGCGCTTCGGGAGTTCCTCGGCGGCCAGCGGCTGCAGCGTGACGATTATGGTGGCCCAGTCCAATGACTGCCGGGTCTCTCCCGTGGTTTTCAGGTCTCGATAGACGTCCGTTCCGGTTAGGGCGACAACAAGCGGCTTCTCCGGACCCTCGGTTCTGAAGCGCTTTACCGATGGAAAGGACCTGCGCGCGTGAAGGGCCACAAGCAGGTCGCATAGGGAGCCCGAGTACTCGTTTTCTATGACTACGCGATGACCGAGTTTCCGGAAGATGCGAGCCCACCGCAGCGCCGTTACGCGGTTCCCCTGCCGCGAACCTTTCGGCGCCGGCGTTATCAATCGGATTCTCATTCTTCTCGCTCCGGATTAGACGCAGCCCGTCTGAATCCTTCAACAATCTCAGATTGAATCCTTCAACAATCTCATTGTTGAAGGTAACGGGCGCCGAAATGTGGAGTCCGATGCTGCGCCCGAATCTCTCAACATTGAGAATGTTGAGAGATGTGATATCTCCTACCGGCACGTGAACGTCCGCTCGCACAGTTGCGTTACCCACGCGTCACTGTCCACCGCGTGATACATCATGTAATAGGTCTTCCCTTTCCGCATCTTCGGCGCCTTCATCGGGTCATGAATGTAATAGGGTAGGTCGGAGACACGCGGGTATTGCCACGCCGTTCGGCGCGTGTAGACACCTGTCAGCAGCTCCTCTCCCTCGGCGACGACCAGAAAGTGAATCCAGTGGTCTTTGTTCGGAGGGTCGGGCCACGTGAACTCGACGGGTGCCCCCGGGTCAACGGAAACGAACTCTTGGGAAAACGGCGTCGGGCCCTTGTCAATCTTGCTCAGCATGATGTCCGAGTCTTCAACCCGGCCGCCCTTGTGACACCTAACGATGTAACGCGTGGGCCGGTCGTAGTTGTCCGTCACGAAAATGTACGCCTTCCCGCCGAAGAGCGGCATCGCTTCCAGGTCCAGTTTCTTGAAGTCCTGTTTTTTCGGGTTGGGGTTTTCGGGCGTTGGTTCGGCGGCCAAGAGTTCCCATCGGCCGGCGCCCTTGGGCGGGCGGAACATCGCCAGCAGCGGCGGTTTGCCGCCGGGCCAGTCGCTGCCGTCGAACTGCTTAGGCGTCGTGAGTAGGCAGGAGAGCACCATGTTGTCGCCGACCGCCATCTTCCATTTCTTTAGGGGGGCGGCCCACCGCGCCAGCGTGATGCCGAAGAGCATCCACCTTTTCCTAATCCACTGGGTCGCTTTTCTCAATCCCCACGCGCTCCTTCTCGATCTCCCCGGCTATCTTCTCGACAGGCGGCACGATTCCCTGCGAAACCACGCGGCCCGAGACGGTGAGGATCGGAGCGTGCCACGCTCCGCGCAGCAGCGGCTTCCAGAACCAGAGGAACCAGGGACGGACTATCAGTTTCACTCGGTCCGGTGCGCCGGACTGTTCAATGGCCTTTTGCGATGCCCGGATCAGCAGGTCGCACTCGGGACACCATCGTTCCGGAATCTTGAACAGCCCCTGCCATCCGGCGAAGCGGTAGACAATCAGTTCGATCATGCGTGTTAGTGTCGGCGCGCGTCCATGATGGCCTACGCCGCGCGATGAGGTCGCGTTCCTGCGCTTGCAATGGGATGGGCGTTTCTGCGGATTGGCTTCCTCTGCTCGGCACGCCGACCTTCAGTACGGAGTATTCTGCAAGCCAGGCAGGTCTGAGATGATTATCGAACGCACCACGGAGGTTGAGGTCCCTGAGGACGCAGCCCAGCAGCGAGCGATTGCATACATGACTGACCGCGGATTTCGCATGATAGGAGAGATGCCGTTTCTCACCTTTCGGCGCAGCAACAAATTCGCCACTGGCTTCGTGTTCTCTCCGAAGTCGTGGGGTATGCGCGTCAACATGAGGACCGTGGAGGAAGACGGCCGTTTGAAGATTACGGTCACCCTTGACATTCCTACTTTTGGGAACATCGTGTCCGCCAAAGATAGAGCATTCTGGACACTGGAGATAGACGGGCTATTCTCTGCGATCCGCGGTCAGACCGAGTCACCCCAGGCGATCCAACGCATTGATCGTGAGGCGGTTGTTCTCAAGTATCTCTGGCTCTTGGGCGCCTTGGTTATGGGGGGCGTCCTGCTTGCACCGACATACATCATCTTCGGCCTCGACGCCTTCGCCGCCGTCGGCGCCATCTATGTCCTGGTGATGTTCCTCGCAGGCGTCCTCGACTGGATCAAGAACAGCCGCGCATATGGGTGGGGGATGATGATGGCGGGCGTTCTCGGCGCGGTGTTCGTCTTAGGCTTCTTCTATCTGCGCTCTCTGAACGTCATGCCGGAACTCGAAATCCCGAACCCCGACATGCCGTCGCCCAACGCATATGACACCTTGATCGAAGCGGCGGCCGCCATTCCTGATGACCGCAGGCTTCTCCACATAACCGGTGATGAAGTCCCCGATCCGGCCGAAGTGCGCAGCGTGTTGCAGGAGAATGAGGACGCGCTTAGGATCGTGAGGGAAGGTTTGCGACAAGAGTACCGGAACCCACTGGTCCGTTCGTTCTACGCATCGCGCGACCCCGTCTACGATATTGACGGCCTCGTGCAGTTGCTGGTTTTGGAAGGCAAAGCGAACGTCTATGACGGCGACATGCCGGGGGCCATGGATGCCTATCTGGACGCGATTCAACTTGCGTTAGACCTGCAGCGAGGTGGATCACTACTTCACCATATGGTGGGCGAAATCAATCAGAGGATTGCTCGTTACGCCCTTTGGGACACGATCCGCGGCCTCGACGCCGAGACGGCCCGGCAGGCCGCCGGTCGCCTTGAGGGCCTGATGGAGGGCCGGGTTCCGTTTCACGAATTGGTGCAGGAGGAGAAATGGGCGACTCTGGCGAGCTACCTCGATCTATTCGAGGACCCCGACTGGCATGACTTTGTGATGCAGGACGTGGCCAGTGTCAAGGGCCTTGACTCGGTTCACCTGAAGGCGCGGCTGATCCTCACCAGCAAACGGAAGGCCTTGAGGGACTGCGCCGAGTTCTTCGATGAGTGGCTCGAAGCGGCGAAGCACCCGTACGCGTCGAGAACGAGTCTTCCCGAGCCGCCGACCGATCCGCTGAGTGAACGCGTGTTGAAATATGTGCGGATTGAGCACCGTGCGTTCTCATACACGCGAAGTGAAGTGCAGAACGGACTGCTGCTGACAACGCTGGCCCTTCGGGCGTTCCGGATAGATGAGGGCCTGTATCCTGATTCACTGTATGATCTCGTCCCGCGATACTTGGCAAGAATTCCGTCCGACCCGTTCGGAATAAGCGGGCCTCTTCGTTACAAACTAAATGGGGACGAGTACGTGCTCTATAGTGTTGGGCCGGACGGGGTTGACGACGGCGGAAGGCCGACCGGCCGGCCGGGCAGAATCGTGGTTGTGGAGGGTGAGACAGGCGACATCGTGGCGGGAATCCACAAATAGGCACGGGCCTGCTAACATACGGAAGGGCGACGGCAAGGAGATTTGGGAGCGGGGGTGGGATTCGAATCCTTCAACAATCTCAGCTTGAATCCTTCAACAATCTCATTGTTGAAGGTAACGGCCGTCACAATGTGTGGTCCGATGCTGCGTCCGAATCTCTCAACATTGAGAGTGTTGAGAGATGTGAATATGAACAATCAGTTCGATCATGCGTGTTGGTGTCGGCGCGCGTCCATGATGGCCTACGCCGCGCGATGAGGTCGCGTTCCTGCGCTGCATTGCGATGGGCGGCTCGGCGCTGCATGCGGTCTCAGCAACGAGGTACGGCTCCGTAGCGTACTATCTTAGGGCGGAATCAGGCATGGCACCCAAGAGATTTATTAGGCGGACGGCGATCATGGCGGGCGTTCTCGGCGGTGTGTTCGTCTTCGGCTTCTTCTATCTGGGCGCTCTGAACGTCATGCCGGACCTGGAGATCCCGAGACCCGAAATGCCGTCGCCCAACGCGTATGACACTATGATCGAAGCGGTGGCCGCCATTCCTGATAGCGATAAGCTTCGCAAGGTATCGCGTGAAGAAGTCCTCGATCCGGCCGCCGTGCGTAGCGTATTGGAGGACAATGAGGACGCGCTTAGGATCGTGAGGGCGGGTTTGCGCCAACAGTACCGGTGCCCACCGGCGCGTTCGTTCAGCGCTCCGCACCACCATTTCGCAATCAGGAGCCTCGTGTCCTTGCTGTTGCTGGAAAGCAAAGCGAAGGTCCATGACGGCGACATGGGGGGGGCGATGGATGCTTATCTGGACGCGATTCACGTTGCATTCGATTCACAGCGGGGTGGACTACTATTCGACCAGCTATACGGCGACTTCCTGCAGAGGATTGCTCATAACGCCGTTTGGGACACAATCCGCGACCTCGACGCCGAGACGGCCCGGCAGGCAGCCGTTCGCCTTGAGGGCTTGATGGAGGGCCGGGTTCCGTTCCATGAATTGGTGCAGGAGGAGAAATGGGCGACTCTGGCGAGCTACCTGGACTTATTCGAGGACCCCGATTGGCATGACTTTGTGATACAGGATGTGGCCAGTGTCAAGGGCCTTGAATCGGTTCGCCTGAAGGCGCGGCTGATCCTCATGAGCAAACGGAAGGCCTTGAGGGACTGCGCGGAGTTCTTCGATGAGTGGCTCGAAGCGGCGAAGCAGCCGTACACGTCGAGAACGAATCCTCCCGAGCCGCCGACCGATGCGCTGAATGAGCTCGTGTTGGAGTTTGTGCGGATTGAGGCCCGTTCGTTCTCATTCACGCATAGTGAAGTGCAGAACGGCCTGCTGCTGACAACGCTGGCCCTTCGGGCATTCCGGATGGATAACGGTTCCTATCCTGATTCACTGTACGATCTCGTCCCGCGATACCTGACAAAGCTTCCGGCCGATTCGTTCGGAATAAGCGGGCCTCTTCGTTACAAACTAAATGGGGAAGAGTACGTGCTCTACAGTGTAGGACCGGACGGGGTTGACGACGGCGGAAGGCCGACCGGCCGTCTGGGCAGAATGGTGGTTGTGGAGGGTGAGACAGGCGACATCGTGGCGGGGATCCACAAATAGGCGCGGGCCTGCTAACAGACGGAATGGCGACGGCAAGGAGATTGGGAGCGGGGGTGGGATTTGAACCCACGACCTCCGGGTTATGAGCCCGACGAGCTACCAGACTGCTCCACCCCGCATCGCGGACGCGAATTATACCCCGGCCGTTCAAGTAGTCAGGCGTCAACCTGAACGCGACGCAATCTGTAGCGGCGACCCGTCGCAATGCCCGGCAGTGGTGTTTCTCCACAGAGGGTCGCCAAACGCACGGACCGCAATCGGCCGGTGTGAGGCGACCCTCTGATGCGGCGGGCGACGGCCGGGGCCGGCGACGGGTCGCCGCTACACGAAGGGCGTGCCCAGGGAACCCCGATAAGGAGCGGCGCGGTAGACTGTGGCATGACACCTTTGCTGGCGCTAACTGCGGTCCTGGCTTCGGGACCGATTGAGGTGGGTCAAATGGTTCCGGACGTGACGCTGACGGACATGGATGGGAAGGCGGTCAGGCTGAGTGAGTTCCGAGGCAAAAAGGTCATCCTTTTCACCTGGGCTTCCTGGTGAGGCTGCCGCGCGCAACTGCCAGGCTGGCAGGCATTTACCGAGCTGAATAAGGGCGACGACTATGTGTTCCTCGCCGTCGCGATGGACGCGAGCGGCATCCCGGCGGCAAAACCGCATTACGCCGACGCGAAGGCGACCTACGTGACGCTCGTTGACCCGCAGAACGCCCTCAGCGATGCGCTCGGATTCAAGGTCATCCCCAACGGGTTCCTGATTGACGAAGCCGGAGTCTTGCAGTTCATGCAGGTCGGGGGTTTCGACGTCAAGAGGCAGCGCTCTATGACCGCTGTCGAAGATTTCCTCGCCCGCGCGCCGGTGAAGGCGGGCGCCCCTGCGCCGAAGGCGCCGAGCGACTCCGAACGGATCAGTCAGTTGAAGAAGACGCTTTCAGGCGAGCCCGGCAATGCGGAGGCGAAACTGCAACTGGGCAAGGTCTATCTTCGCCAGGGCAAACCGGACGCCGCGATGCCGCTCCTGAAGGACGCGGCCGCATCTATGGCGAAGTCGCCCGAAGCGCAGTTCGCGCTCGGCTCCTGCCTGCTGGCGAAGGGCGACAAGAAGGCGGGCGTTGCGCAGTTGCGGAAAGCGCTGAAACTGGACTCCAAGAACTACGTTATCCGGAAGCAGATATGGCTGGTCGAGCACCCGGAGAAGTTCCATCCAGAGATTGACTGGGGCTGGCAGCGCGAGCAACTGAGGAAGGAGTTGGCCGCAGAAGGCGGCGGGGGTTAGGCGCCGATCTGGCGGAGAGCGAACCTCCGTGTGAGCCGCATTCGGGCGTTTGGCGCCGCACCCGTTCCACTCGGATGTGGCACACGATTGTCCATGCACACCTCTCGGTGGCCACCCGCCCTTTCCTCTTCGCCGGGTGCGCTAGGTGCGCTGCGTGCACGGGGCAGACGCGCGATCCCTCAGAAGGGCCGTTCTCATGCCGCGAGGGGTACACTCCCGGAGGGGAATTGACATGGCTATCTCAATAGGCGCGTCAGCTTTCTGCGCCCTTGGCGTGGGGCTTTTCGGAACGTACTCTTCTGTCACGCAGGAGAAACAAGACGAGGCGGCTGTAGTCTTCGCAGCGGCCAAGGACGCGGTCGTTACGGTCGAAACGGACGCCGACATAGGTTCCGGATTTGCGATTGGCGACGGGACACTCATTGCCACTTGCTACCATGTGATCGATGGTGCGTCATACGTCCGGATAAAGATCGATGGAGTTGCGGTGCATTCCGTACATTCATTCGACGCGGAGCGGGACATAGCGATCCTCAAGGTCAGCCCAGCATTGCCCGTTCGAATAAAGCTTTCAACGATTGAGGCCCTGCAACCCGGAACGAAGGTGTTTGTCATCGGAACACCGCTGGGTTTCTTAACTCAAAGTGTGAGTGAAGGCATCGTTAGCGGCACTCGGACCACTGAGGGTCGGGCCCTTCTGCAGGTCACTGCCCCTGTGAGTCCCGGTAGCTCAGGAAGCCCGGTGCTGACGAAGAACGGGGAAGCTGTTGGCATGATTGTGAGCACGATCAGCGAGGGTCAGTCCCTGAACTTCGCTATCTTTGCGCATGCGATCAAGGATGTTCTCGCCCGGAACAACGGCTATGCGATCGGAGCCAGACTCCCCGTCTCGCGTCTCCAGGATCTCGTTAGCCAGCTCTGGTGGGATTCGACCCTAAGTGCTGAGATTGAACTCCTGTCGGCTGGGGATCAGGCCGCAGACGTGCTCTTGGCCAGACTGGGACTGATAACGCGGGAGGGGCAGGATTCTCGTAGACTTCTTCTAGGCCAGGCAGGCCCCCTGGCTAGGCTACTCGGCCAGCTTGCCGAGAAGCGCGCCGTCCCCCTACTGGTTACTGCTCTCGAACGAATCGAGATTGCCCCGGTTAAGAACATGGGAACACCATGGGTATTCGACCCAATTCAGGAGATCAGCATGGCCTTAGGCCGCCTTGGTGACAGCAGCGCGGTACCCGCGCTCCTCAACGTATCCAAGCGGCAAATTCAAATCGACTATGAGGGGCCGGATGAGCGGTCTACCAAATGGAATAGTGACATGGTCATTGCCAGGCTCGAAGGAATATGCTTCGCCGCCATTAGTCGGCTTGATCCCTACAATGCTGACCTAAGGGCCCACATTGAGAAACGCCTGCGGGAATTGAAGAGTCGCCGGCCGTTTATTGGTGCCGCCGCGGCTCTCGCAGGCATCCGCGACGGAAGGGTAGTAACTGCTCTGATAGAAGTGCTCGCTGACCCCCAATCACTCGGGCGACCGGATGCGGCGATTGGACTCGGCTTCTGCGGTGATCTCCGGGCCGTAGGGCCGCTGATTACGGCTCTAACGGACGAGGCGGAGAGCGTTCGGAACCACGCGGCCAGGGCCCTCGGAATTCTGGGTGATGAGCGTGCGGTAGTCCCGTTGATCCGGACTCTTAGCGATGCAGAACCCTTTGTCCGCTCCAGCGCTGCAGAAGCGCTCGGGCTCCTTGGCGACAAACGAGCCACTGTCCCGCTGACCAACGCTCTTCGCGATCGCAATCCGATCGGGGCGGGAATGAGCGCCGTAAGAGCCCTGACACGGTTGAGGGACAAAGTTGCACTACCCGCCCTGAAGGACTTTTTGAGAGAAGGTGATCCGAGCCTCAGGAAGTTTGTTGAGGACGCCATACGGCTGATCGAAAGGCGTTGAGTACCCGTCTCAGAACCTTCGCTCTCTTGGTGGTTCCTATCGCGGGGGGACAGAGACCAGGTACGGATTCCTTGTCCTAAGGCCCGAGCTTGGCGGGGCTCTGTCCGTGGGAAACCCGGCCTCGCGAGTGCCGGGGGCGAGGCAGGAAAGCCCGCCTCCGCGGCGAAACTGAACCCATGAAAACCGCGAGGTCGTCCATCTTCATCGCCGGTCTCCTCTTCTGTCTGTCCGCGGCCGCCGCCGGGGACACGCCGAACGACGAGGGCTACACGGCGAAGATCCTCGAATACACCACCGAGCCGTTCTTCCTGACGGAACTGGTGGACCATCTGCCGGCGAGCGACACGGTGCCGACGCCTGAGTCCGTTCTCGGCTACATCGTCGGCACGCCGAACGTCCTCACGCACACTGCGAAAATCAACGAATACATGCGTGCGCTCGGTGAGGCGTCGCCGCGCGTGCTCGTTGAGTCAATGGGCAAGAGCGAAGAGGGCCGCGAGATGCTGCTGGTGGTGATCTCGGACGCCGAGAACATTCGGAACCTCGGCCGCTATAAGGAGATCAATGCGCGTCTGGGCGACCCGAGAACGATAAACAGCGACGCTGAAGCGAAGCGGCTGATTTCCGAGGCGCTGCCGATGTATTACGCGACCGGCGGAATGCACTCGCCGGAATCAGGCAGCCCTGAAATGCTGATGGAACTCGCTTACCGGCTGGCCGTGGAGGAAACACCGTTCATCCAAGAGATTCGAAAGAACTCAATCGTCTTGCTAACACCCGTGCTGGAGACGGACGGACGGGACCGGTACGTGGACACCTATATGTGGCGGAAAAAGAACCCGGATAAACCGCCGATCCCGCTGATATATTGGGGGCATTATGTGGCGCATGACAACAATCGTGACGGAATGGCGATTACGCTGGCGCTCTCGAAGAACCTGATGGCAAAATGGTTCGAGTATCACCCGCAAGTGTTGCACGACTTGCACGAATCGGGCACATACTTGTACATATCCACCGGCACGGGACCTTACAACGCGTGGCTCGACCCGATGGTAATTGACGAATGGCATATCATGGCGTACAACGAGATAAACGAGATGACGCTGCGCGGCGTGCCCGGCGTCTGGACACACCAGTTTTATGACGGCTGGGCGCCCAATTATGCCTTCTACGCAGCGAACGGCCACAATGCCATCGGCCGCTTTTATGAGACGTTCGGCGGCTACGGCGCGGACACGGGAATCCGGTCGGGCGGGGGGGCGACCAGCCGTGAATGGTATCGTCCGAACCCCGCGTTTCCACGCGTCTGGTGGAGTTTCCGCAACAACATCAATATGCAACAGAGCGCCCTTCTCTTGGGACTGAACTTCATCGCCAGAGACAAAGAGCGCTTCATGCGCAACTATTATCTGAAGTCAAAGCGCAGCGTTGAGAAGGCGCACAATGAGGGGCCGGCCGCTTATGTGTTTCCTTCCGATGATTCGCGTAAGGGACAGCAGGCCGAACTTCTTAACCTGCTGAAGCGGCAGCGCGTGGAGGTTCACACGCTGGCCGAGCCCGTGGAGACGGAAGACGGGGAGTTCGCGGCGGGGTCGTTCGTGGTTCGGATGGACCAGCCGTACAGCCGGATGGCCGACATGCTTCTCGATACCCAGTATTACAGCCCGGACGACCCTCGGCCATATGACGACACCGGCTGGACGCTCGGGCCGCTTTTCAACGTCACGACCGTGCGGTGCAAGGACATTGCAATTCTGGACGCGAGAATGAACTTGGTGAACGGCAATGTCTCAGCCCCGGGCGGTCTTCGCGGACCGCCGGACGGCAAGGCGGTCATCGTGCGCCACAACGGCGACCTGCAAGTTGCGCAGCTGCGGTACAAGATTCCGGACGCGCGCATTGAAGCCGCCAAAGAGACGTTCACTTACGGGTCGGCTGAGTACCCGGCCGGCACGCTGATACTCAGCGTTGACACCGGCAACGGCGGGCTCGCGGCGATACGGAGTGCGCTCGAGGACGTCGGCCTGTTCGGCGACGTGGCGCCGGAAGCTCCTGATGTCAAGACGCGCTCTCTTTCGGCGGCACGCATCGCGATTCTTCACACTTGGCAGCGTACGCAGAACGAGGGCTGGTTCCGCTTGGCATTCGATTACCTGGAGATCCCGTATCACTATATCTCGGTGCATGAGATACGCGACAACCCGAATCTGCGCGACGAGTATGACGTCATCATTTTAGCGCCTACGCGCGGGTCAGCGCAAAGCATCGTGAACGGCGTAAGCAAATTCGGCGAGCCGATACCGTGGAAACCGCTGGAAGGCTTCCCGCATCTCGGAGGCCCTGACACAACGGACAACATTCGGGGCGGAATAGAACTGATCGGCATGCTCCACTTGCAGAAGTTCCTTGAAAGCGGCGGCATGTTGATCTGCGTCGGTGCGACGTGTGCGGTGCCGATTGAGTATGGGATCGTTTCCGGTGTGAGCATCGTCGAGCCTGACGAATTGCAGGCGCTGGGCGGCGTGTTCCGCGCTGTGGCTGCGGCAGAGGACAGCGTTCTGCTGGATGGGTACGACAGCGAGTTCGGCGTCTACTTCAGCCGAGGTCCGCTGCTTTCGCTCGGGGGCGGCTTCGGCAGATTCAGAGGCTTCGGCGGATTCGGAGGCCGCCAGGGACGCGGCACCGGCCGCGGCTCGCTGAGCGACCCGGACATAGTCCAGGGCCGCAAGCAGTATCGCCCCGGCGAGCGTCCGGACCCGGAGAAGTTTACCACCCCGGCCGCCCCCCGGCAGCCCACCGGTCCGAGCGCCCCAGTGATTCTGCGATTCCCCT
>JADFGT010000057.1 GCA_022567555.1 Armatimonadota bacterium
GGCCGTTCCGGAACAGCTTTCGCCGGCCCTTCCAAACGTTGATCGGCGGTTCAAACGGGTCGAACGCCAGGTACACGACCTGCCCGAGTCCGACGCGCCCCCAAACTATGAGCGGCGTGCCCCTCACCGAGAACGTCCTCGCGCCGGGCCGAGGATCGCCGACCATGAGCGACATCGGAACCGCAGGGGGCGGGCTGCCGCCCAGATCCTGCAATTCCTTCGGTGCCAGAATCGTCTTGGGACGCAAGTTGCTCACCGGCAGCAAGCCCTTCCACCTCGCGTCGGCGAGCACCGGGGCGGAAGCGCCCCCAATGAAGATGACGTTGCCTCCGGATAGGAGCCAGGACTTAATCGCCCGTACCTCGGCATCGGTCATGCGCTCGGACCCCCCGCCCATTACGACGGCGGCCAGCGCGGAGTACCCGTATGGCCGGTCAGGCAGTTCTCCCGGCTTGGCGTAGGCGTCGGGCGCGTTTAAACGGTAGATGACGCTGTCAACCTCGCGGGGCGGCGTTCGCAAGAAGGTCATTTCACCGGCCGTGTCGCCTACCAAAACGAAATAATAGTCGGCGTCCGATCCCCAACCGAAACTCGTGTCGACACCCGGAGAGTATCGAATCACCCGGCCGCCGAGAGGTGTGCGGAGTTCGATTCGGACACCGTCAGGATGGGAATACACGCCTTCCGCCTTCGGATAAACGATGAGCCGCTTCTCGGCCCCGCGAGGAACCTCGATGGGGTAGTCCATCTCGAACGCGCCGGCGGTGACGCGGACAACGCCCCGTGTGTGGTCCCCTCGGTTGGATACCGTCACCGCGATCGGGAAACAGCCGCGTGTCGGCTGGAGACCGGTGAAAACGGGGTCTGCGTTCAGGGTGAAGTCCCTGTCCGCTCCGAGCGCGGCGGCGGAAAGCGCTGCAGCTGCCGTCAATGCAGCCACAGACCGAATCGCTCCCGCACGAAGTCTTCCCGAGTGTCTCACACGGTCCCCCCTTCGGCGCTGAAGGCACGCCGGAATCGAGCGCGCAACGCAACTCCGACTGATACAAGGATACCTACGCCGATGGCTCGGGTGGCGTATAATCAGGCTATCGAGGCGGGCGCCCCCGCCGTAGGCAGGGCGGTCGCAGATTGCAGGAGGAGAAGATGCGTGTATTCCTGATTCTGAATGCAGTTCTCGGGCTGATGCTCGCGGGCTGCGGTGGCGGCGGAGCGAATGGGAACTCTGAATCGCCGGTCGGTGCGGGCGAAGAACCGACCGCAGCCGATCTAGGGACCGTTATCATGGGGCGCGCCGATGAAGTTGTGTCCGCCCTCGAGGCGAAGGACATTGGACGGCTGGCGTCATTGGTCCACCCGGAAAAAGGCGTCCGGTTCTCGCCGTACGCATACGTTGATGTCGAAACGGACCTTACCTTTACATCCGAAGAGGTAGCCGGACTGCTCGACGATCCGGAGACTTATACTTGGGGAGCGTTTGACGGCTCCGGCGATCCGATCGAATGGACGTCCGCGCAATACTTTCATGCGTTCGTTTACCCACACGACTACGCCGAGGCCGAGGAAGTTGGCTTCAACGAGCAGCTGGGCAATGGAAATACAATCAACAACATCTCCGACGTCTATCCGGACGGGAACTATGTCGAGTACCACTTCTCCGGATTCGAGGAAGAATATGAGGGCATGGACTGGCAAAGTTTGCGGCTGGTGTTCGAGGAGTTTGAAGGGACGTGGTATCTGGTTGGAATCATCAACGACGAGTGGACCATCTGAGGTGCGGCGCGCGCCGGCATATGCCTCGGTTTCATCAGTCGCCCTGCAGGCGCGGCCACAGACGATAGATGATGTACGCAGACGCCACTGCGACGGCGGCCAGGCCCAACGCAGGTCCGGACCGCCCATACAGGAACATTCCGGTCGAGAACAGGGCGGAATAGACGCCCAAGCACCCAAACATCATAGCGAGTAAACCGATCGGTATGTTCACCGTCGGCTTTTCGTCGGGCAGCGGATTTCCCTCGGCCTTCGCCCTTTCGATGACCGGGCGCCATCCGCGTCCACCCGGGCGGATAACTTCATTGAAATGGCGAAGCGTCTCGTGGTCGCAGGGTCTGGTCAGATAAGTGACGGCAATCCATGCGACCGTCGTAATGCCGACATTGGCGACGAGCTTGATCCACTGGGCGATGACGGTGGGCTCCGGATAGCCATGGGCTCTCTCGACTCCGAGAAACACCAATGCCACGACGACAGGCACTGCCATCGCCACGATTTCGCTAATCGGGTTGACGCGCCACCAGAACCACCTGAGGATGAAGAGAAGTCCGCTTCCAGCCCCCACTTGGATCATGATATGAAACGCCCTGTCCGCGCTCTGAAGATAAGGCGACATCGCGGCGGCCAACACCATTAGCACGACGGTCGAGACGCGGGCAATGGCGACCAACTCCCTTTCGCGCGCTTGCGGCCGCAGGAACCGCTTATAGAAATCGTTCACGACGTAGGATGAGCCCCAGTTGAGGTGCGTCGAGATTGTGGACATGTACGCTGCCGTGAGGGATGCGACCACAAGGCCCATTAGGCCGACCGGAAGGAAGGTCAGCATCGCAGGATAACCAAGGTCGTCCTTCAGCACGCCTTCGGGCACATGAGGAAACGCCTCTCTTAAGGCGTTCAAGTCCGGGAAAACGGCAAGGGAGGCGAGGGCGACCAGTATCCAGGGCCAGGGCCTCAAGGCATAGTGGGCGACGTTGAACAATAGCGCTGCCTTTTGCGCGCCCGATTCATCCTTAGCGGCCAGCATCCGCTGCGCGATGTAGCCGCCCCCCCCCGGTTCCGCACCCGGATACCAAACGCTCCACCATTGCACGGCCAGGGGAACGATGAAAATGCCGACGACCACGCTCAGGTCACCTTGTGAAGAGAAGTCCGGGAACAATGAAAGTTTGTCCACTACGTTCGGGTGGGAAAGCAGCCCGGAAAGCCCCCCGACTTCAGGTCTGCCGAGAGCGTACACCGCCGCCGCAATCGAGCCTATCATCGCAATCGTGAACTGGATCACGTCGGTGATGAGCACGCCCGTGAGGCCGCCCAACATCGAATAGATAGCAGTTACCGGGACAACGATGAGTAGTACCGTTGTCGGTGACACGCCGAAGAGCACGCCGCCGATCTTAATTGCCGCGAGCGTTACGGTGGCCATTATGAAAACGTTGAAGAAAACGCCGAGGTAGAGAGCGCGAAATCCCCGGAGAAACGCGGCCATCTTGCCCGAGTACCGGAGTTCGTAGAATTCAATATCAGTAGTAAAGCCGGCCTTTCTCCACAGTCGAGAATAAACGAAAACGGTCAACATCCCCGTGAGCAAAAACGCCCACCACTCCCAGTTCCCGGCGACGCCGTTTTTGCGAACAAATCCGGTTACCAAGTTTGGGGTGTCGGTCGAGAAGGTCGTCGCCACCATCGAGACGCCCAGCAGCCACCACGGCATGCTGCGGCCGGACAGAAAGAACTCTTGTGAACTGGAACCCGCGCGCCGGGCTACGATCAGTCCGATGGCGAGCCAAATGAAGAGAAAGGACCCGAGGATGAGCCAGTCAACGGTCTGTAGTTGCATTGGTTACGTATGCCCCGCTCTATCTGGAGATGTTCGCCGTTCGGCGGGCGGTTCCCTTCCCTTCACGCGACAGGTATCCCCGCGCGCGGCGCGAAGAGTATTATCCGGAGACCCTAAACTATGAGAACCTTGATTCTGGCCCTAATGCTCCCCCTACTCGCCGCAATGCCCGCCGACACGCTGAACTCCGATAGCCGGGCCGCGAAGCCGGCCGTCATCCCCCGGCCGATGGTAATGAAGGTCTCGCGCGGCACGTTCATCCTCGGGCTGGAAACCCTGATACTGGTCGAGATCGGAGAGGGCGACGTGCGCGCTGTCGGCTACTACCTTTCCGAACGGTTGGCCGTCGCGCTGAACCGCAATCTGCCGGTTCGGGGTACGCCGTCGCGGGAGGGTGTGAGACGAGCGATTCTGCTCACGACTGCTGGAGCGGACCCCGACCTGGGCGACGAGGGATATGAACTGACGGTCACCAAAGAATCCGTAACGCTCCGGGCGCCGACGGCTACGGGTCTGTTCCGAGGCGTTCAGACGATTCGACAACTGCTTCCCCCCGAGTTTGAAGCCGGTGAGGCCAGAAATGAATGGCGCCTGCCGTGCCTCTATGTGAAGGACAAACCCCGCTACCGATGGCGCGGCCTGCTGCTGGACACTTGCCGGCACTTTATGACCAAGGAATTCATAAAACGTTATATTGATCTGCTCGCCTACCACAAGATGAACGTCCTCCACTGGCACTTGACCGAGGACCAGGGCTGGCGAATCGAAATCAAGAGGTATCCGAAACTCACGGAGATTGGGGCATGGCGGGGCGAAGGCGACGCGCGCTACGGCGGCTTCTACTCACAAGAAGACATCAAGGAGGTGGTCGCGTACGCGCAGAGCCGCCACATCATGGTCGTTCCGGAGATCGAGATGCCGGGCCACTCGCAGGCTGCGCTCGCCGCGTATCCTGACTTGTCATGCACGGGTGGTCCGTTTGAAGTCGGTACGAGATGGGGAGTCTACAGCGATGTTTATTGCGCAGGCAATGAAAAGGTGTTCGAGTTCCTGGAGGGCGTGCTTTCAGAAGTGGTTGCGCTGTTTCCAGCCCAATATATACACATAGGCGGCGACGAATGCCCGAAGTCGAGATGGGAAGAGTGCGAGAAATGCCAGGCACGGATTCGCGAAGATGACCTTGCAGACGAACATGAACTTCAAAGTTACTTTATCAAGCGGATTGAGGGCATCCTGAAGAGAAAGAACCGCACGCTCATCGGCTGGGACGAGATTCTGGAAGGCGGCCTGGCCCCCTCTGCGACAGTTCAGTCGTGGCGTGGCATGAGCGGCGCCATTGAGGCCGCCACGATGGGACATGACGTCATATCGTCGCCAACAAGCCACTGCTATCTGGACTACAGCCATGACAGCATCAGCCTCGAAAAGATCTACTCCTTCGACCCGACACCGCCCGAACTGACCCCTGAACAAGCAAAACACATCCTCGGCGGCGAGGGCAACATGTGGACCGAACATGCGCCGCAGGAGAGAGTTGACCGCCAAGTGTTCCCGCGCTTGTGTGGCCTTGCGGAAGCGCTCTGGTCACCTGCCGAACTGCGCAACTGGTCTGACTTCTCGAGACGGATGAAAACTCACTATCGCCGACTGAACTCTCTTGGCGTCAACTATTTCATCCCCCCTCCAACAGTACTCTCACTCGACAACGTATTTCTTGACGAGGCAACAGTACTGTTCGAAGACGCAGGACCGAGCGCCGAAATACGCTACACGCTTGACGGAAGCGACCCGACGCGCGCATCTTTACTTTATACCGGTCCGTTCCGTCTCAACGAGTCTGCGACAGTGACGGCCGTACTCGTGCGAGAAGGCGGGCGAATGAGCGAGCCTATCCGAATGGATTTCCTGAAACAGACGTTGCGGCCCCCGGATCCGGCCGGCGACCTGGCGCCCGGCCTTAAGTATAGGTATTTCGAAGGACATTGGACTGAACTGCCGCACTTAGAGGACATGCAGCCCTCAACGACGGGCACCGCCGAAACGCTCGGCATCGCGCTCCGCGAGCGGGACGAGGGGTTTGCGATGGAGTTCACGGGCCACATAGGGGTGCCGGCCGACGGCATTTACACGTTTTACACGGATTCGGACGACGGCAGCAGGCTGTACATCGGGTCCACACTCGTAGTGCAAAATGACGGGCTCCATGCGCCTCGAGAGCGGCGCGGACAGATCGCACTAAAGGCGGGCGCGCACCCGATAAGGGTAACAATGTTTCAAGCCGGTGGCGACCTTCGTTTGGTTGTCAGCCACGCAGGTCCCGGCTTCGCTAAGCAGACTGTCCCGTCGTCAGTCCTGTTTCACAAGAAGTGACGAGGAGAGTTACGATGACCGCACGCATATTCATCTGTTACCTCGGTACCCTGCCACTTTTCTTCTCAGGTGTCTCGGCGCACTCGACTCAGGACGTCCGAAACAAGGTGTTGGTCATTGGTATAGACGGCCTGCGCCCGGACGCGATGAGGGCCGCGAATACCCCGAACCTGAACGCCTTGATCGCTAACGGCGCATACAGCGATAAGGCGCAGGGCGGTCGGTTTACCGTGAGCGGGCCCGGCTGGTCTAACCTGCTGACCGGTGTTTGGGAACAGAAACATGGGGTGACCGACAACAGTTTCAACGGTAGGAACTATGGCCAATACCCGGACTTCTTCACGCGCCTTGAACGATTCAGGCCGGAACTCCAGACCGAGTCCCTGGTTTCGTGGGTCCCGATCAACGACCTCATCGTCTCGAGGGCCGATTATGAGTTTACGCACGACTATGAAGACAACGGCGACGTGAGGGTCGTCGAGGCAGCCGCAGACCGGCTCAGGAACCACGACCCTGACGCCATTTTCGTCTACTTCGCGGACGTTGACGTCGCCGGCCACACTTACGGGTTTCACCCGTCCGTTTCGGAGTACGTCGCTGAAATCGAGCAGGTAGACGCGCAGATCGGAGAGATTCTCACCGCCCTGAAGAGCCGGCAGGCATACGCGAAGGAAAACTGGATGATTCTCGTCAGTTCGGACCACGGAGGAATCGGAACGGGCCACGGCGGCGGCCTGCCCGAGCAGCGCACGATTCCGTTCATCGTCAGCGGCGCATCCGCCGCGCGGGGCGCGATCGAGCCCGCGCCCAACCAGGTTGACATCGCCGTCACGGCCCTCACCTTCTTAGGCGTCAGGATTGATCCGAAATGGGAGCTGGACGGCGCTCCGGTGGGCCTTCGGGACATAGACCGCGCACGGTTCATTCGACGGCGGGATGGACTTCTCTTCCGAATCGGGCAATTGATCGCCGGCCAGCCACAGATTAACGAAATGAAACACGGCCATTCATGAAACTGCCATCAGGCGCTTCTCGCGCGAATCCTATTACGCTTTCTGACCTGCTCGACCGCGCGAATGTAGAAGAACAACTCGCATCAGGAGGCCTTAGCCCGCCTGCGGCATCGGCCAAGTCGTCTCTGTTACTAACGTGCTCAAACTCGATGCTGGACGCGGGCCACGGCAGAAGCGACAATGTCCGCGCGTTCTTCATCCCGGGCCGCATCGAGGTTCTCGGAAAGCACACCGACTACGCCGGCGGCCGCAGCATCGTCGCCGCCACTGAAAGAGGAATCTGCATTGTCGCCGCTCCACGACAGGACGCCGACGTGCATGTTACAGATGCCCTTTCACATGAGCGCGCCGAGTTCCCTCTTTCCGCTGACATCCGCCCACCACGGGAATCCTGGCGCAACTACTCCATGACCGTTGCCCGCAGAATCGCAAAAAACTTTCCGGGCGCCCGAATCGGAGCAGATCTCGCATTCGCCAGCGACCTACCGCAGGCGGCCGGCATGAGCAGTTCAAGCGCACTTGTCATCGCGACATTCTTCGCGCTCGCGGCTGTCAACGACCTCACTAACAACACGCAGTACACGGCGAACATCGCCAGCCGCGAAGACTTGGCCGCCTATCTTTCGGCAGTCGAGAATGGGCAGGGCTTCAGCAATCTTTCCGGTGACCGCGGTGTGGGGACACAGGGCGGAAGCGAGGACCATGTCGCCATGCTCTGCTGCCGTCGAGGCGCAGTCAGCGTTTATTCTTACTGTCCCGTCCGGTTGGAGCGCCACATCCCGCTGCCCGAAGGCCACGTCTTTGCCGTCGCCTTCAGCGGCATCAGCGCCCGGAAGACGGGAGATGCGAGGGAGCCGTACAACCGCGCGTCTCAATTGGCGGCGGCGGTCGCTGAGGCCTGGCGTCAAGAAACCGGAGGAAAAGAGGAGCGCATCGCGGACGCCCTCGCGTCCGCAGGCGACGCCGCCGACCGCATGCGCGCCGCTCTGCAATCCACGCGGCGCGAAGGATACACTCCGCAGGAACTGCTCGACCGCTTCGAGCATTTCGTGATTGAGAGCGAGCAGATCGTGCCCGAGGCCGCCGATGCGCTGGCTGCCGGCAACATCCAAGCGTTCGGGAGTCTTGTAGACAAGTCGCAGGCGGAGACTGAACGGCTATTGGGAAACCAGATACCGGAGACAATACTCCTTGCGCGCTGCGCGCGCGATATGGGCGCGAGTGCCGCTTCCGCCTTCGGCGCAGGGTTCGGCGGGAGCGTTTGGGCGCTCGTAAGGGTAGCTGAAGCGGATTCATTCTTGCAGGCTTGGGCCGCGCGCTATCGCGACGCCTTTCCGGGGACCGCGCCGGCTGCGTCTTTCTTCGAGACCGCTGCCGGCCCGTCCGCTTTCGAGTATCAGGGCGCCGGAGACTTGTAGTCCGCGAGTCAACGGCGTATGCGTTACGCAGACAGTTCCGCGATCTTCGCAGCAGCCTCTTGCACTGTGTCGGCGGGAATCAAGTTGGCGCCGGCCAGGATGCGCTTCGCCTCCTCAGCGTTCGTGCCCTCGATGCGGGCGACGATCGGGAGCTTTACGTCGAGCTCCTCAAGCGCGTTCACCACGCCATTGGCGACTTCGTCGCCGCGCGTTATGCCGCCGAATATGTTGATGAGAAGCGACTTCACGTTCGTGTCCATCAGCACCAGTTCCACGCACTGTTTCACACGCTCAGCCTGCGCGCCGCCGCCCACATCCAGAAAGTTCGCCGCCTTTCGTCCGGCGCGGGCGACCTCGTCGAGAGTGAGCATCACAAGCCCGGCGCCGTTTCCAATCACTCCTACATCGCCGTCCAGTTTCACATACGCTATGCCGCGCTTGGCGGCCTCAGCCTCGATCGGGTCCTCAGCGCTCTCGTCGCTCGCCTGCGCGAATTCGGCGTGGCGGAACAGCGCATTGTCGTCCAGCGTCACCTTCGCGTCCACCGCTATGACACGGCCGTCCGCCGTGAGAACGCAAGGATTGATCTCCACCAGCGTGGCGTCCGAGGACAGATATGCGTGGTAGATTCTCTGAATGAGAAGGACCATCTGCCTGGCGGCCCGCCGGTCAATCTCAGCCCTCTCGACGGCGTCTCTGATCTCATAGTCGCACAGGCCCCATTTCGTGTTCACATAGAGTCTCACGATAGCGTCAGGCGTTTCTGCGGCGACCTGTTCGATATCCACCCCCCCCTTGGCGCTGATCATGATCACCTCTTTCTGCTGTGCCCGATCCAGCAGCGCGGCGACGTAGAACTCCTTCTCGATCTCCACCCGCTCGGCAACGAGGACCTTTTCCACCACGATGCCGGCCGGGTTTTGGGGCGATACGAGGCGCTTCCCGATCAGTTCGCGCGTGAAGCGGCCGGCCTCCCCGGCATCATCGAATATCTTTACGCCGCCTGCCTTGCCCCGGCCGCCCATCAGCACCTGCGCCTTCACAACTACACGGCCCCCGTAAAGTTCAGCAATCTTCTCGGCGTCACGGCTGTTATCGGCTACGTCGCCCCCCGGCACGGGCACACCGAACGACGCCAAGAGTTCCTTGGACTGATACTCGTGAAGTTTCATGGGAGGGTGAGGAGCATACCTGGGGCGCGGCTCGTGGCAGAGCGCCGGAGCCCGTCCCTCTTCGCACAGATGGGACCCCAGGCCGCGACCCTCGTCGCCGTAGATTTATCAGGTTTTAGTATGATATTATCCCCTTTATGAACACCGCCTGCGTACACCCCGTTCGAGCCCACGAGAGGGAGAGCACCGGTTCTACGTCCGCGGGCGCTCGGCCGGAGACGGGCCGCCCTTCACACCGGTATATGGCACCGGCGCCCAGGACTGAACCCCTCCCCTTTGTGCGCTCCGATACTTCATCAACGAACGGCCCTTGCGTTTCCTATTCATGGGCACGGGGACCGACCGGCATCCTCCTGATTGCCCGCTGCATACCCGCTCGCTACGACGGTGCGCCCGCCCGGTCGGCCGTGGCAATTTGGACTGTTCGCGAGGTGGAGAAGAAGACCCAGTACGAAGAGGCCGTCGTCAGGCTGCCGGTGAAGCGAAAGCGCCGAGAGCGATCCCTGCGCGTGAGTCGCGACCGTGTGCGAAGGCAGAATCGCGCGCTCGTACGGCTCGCATCAAGCGACGTTCTGACCTCCGGAGACCTACCTGCCGCCACGGCCCTTTTAGCCGAGACCGCCTGCGAGACGTTGTCTGCAGAAAGCACGGAGGCTTGGCTGCTCAACTCCCAGCGGACGGAGATCCGATGCGTCGCACGCTACGACCGGGCAGACCGCCTGCACACCTCGGGCGAGCCGGAACCCACTGGAAAACATCAGGCCATGCTTCGGACCCTTGCCGGGAGCCGGGTTCTGGTCAGCGTCGCCGAGCGGACGGATTCGGGCTCGCGCGGGCTGCTGGCGGCGGAGGAACCCGCTCCCTACGCGGGAGCGGCAATGGCGGCCCCTGCGCGTCTTGACGGAAGGCTGATCGGATACGTCAAGTTTCAGCATTCCGGCGGCGAACGGAAGTGGGCCTATGACGAGCAGAACTTCGCGGCGTCCCTCGGCGACCTCGCGGCATTGGCTGCGGAGTCCCAGCGCAGGCGCCAGGCGGAAGAGGCGCTCCGTGAGGCGCAGAAACTGGAGATTGTGCAGGCGACCGCCGCAGGTCTTGCGCACGACCTGCGAAACCTCGCAGGGGCAATCATGTTTCAGGCCGAGGCCGCGGGACGGAGCGCAGAGGGGGCCGGGCCAGCTCAGGCGGCCCTCGAAAAGATCCGGGCGGCGGCGGAGCAAACCGCGGCGCTCAGCGAGGGCCTGCTCGCGCTTGCCACGCCTCAGGACAGCAGCCTGGAGCCCGTGGAACTGAACGCCCTCGTCCTCGACGGCCTCCGCCTATTGCAGTCGCCTCTCGGCCCACGGACCACGCTCGAGCTGGACCTTGAGCCCGACTTGCCGGAGATAGAGGCCGATCCGACTCAGATCCTGCAAGCGGTGCTGAATCTCACGATGAACGCGGCGGACGCCATCGGCGAACGCGCCGGCCGCGTTATCGTGCGGACGAGGCGCCGGGAGACCGAGTCGCCGGCCGGCCTGCCGCCGGGCCGGTACGTGACGCTCGAGGTGGAGGACGATGGACCGGGTGTGGCCCCTGAGACACTCTCGCGCATCTTCGAACCTTCCTTCACAACCAGGCCGGAAGGGCGGGGCCTCGGGCTCGCGGTTGTACTCCAGATTGTCCGGTCGCATTCCGGCGGAGTCAGTATGAAGAGCGAGCAGGGCGCAGGCACGACCATCACACTGTTCTTCCCCGCAATCCGTCCGGAAGGGCGCTGAATGTGTATATTGTAAGGACAGTCGGCTGCCCGGCGGCGCCGGACGGGTTCTCGCGGCGACGTGTGAAATCGTTTCGTCGGCGCCGGCGGATACTAAGTCATGGTCTACCAACAGCGGCAGAGATCGGGGTTTCCCTGGCTGCCGGTCATCCTTGGATGCCTGGGTGTGGTGGCGCTCCTCGTCATCGGCGTGGGGCTGTTTGTCTGGAGGATCATGGGAGAGATGGCCGACGTTGATGTGGCCGTGAATGTGGAGGTGCCCGCAGAGGTCATCGTAGGCGAGGAGTTCGAGATCGCCGTGCACATCAAGCCACGGAACTTCGATCGCCTGGAACTGCACAGCATAGATTTCGGCCCAGAGTACATGGAAGGGATCGCCATTCGTTCTTCCGACCCGCCGTATGCGTCCTCCGACCTGTTCTTCGACAGCACATCATACGAGTTTGGGCAGGAGATCCCGGTCGCCGAAGGGCTTTGGGTGAGGTTCCGGGCGCAGGCGCTCGAGCCCGGCGACTATCACGGCGACCTGATGATATGGTTCGCGACCAGTTTCGACTCCGTGGATCGGACGATACGCACGGTCGTGCGTCCGAGGGAAGGGTAGGGACGTTTGTCGTTTGGCGTCTGATATCGTTTGAGACCGTTCGGTGAGGTTCGGGCCGTCAGGCCTCTGCCACTAATCCCTATCCCCTGTAACCTATCCCCCCTCACCGCGGCCCTGCTCAGCGAAGTATCATCCTCCCGTGGCCAACACTTTCGGACATCTGTTTCGCGTAACCAGCTGGGGCGAATCGCACGGTGGCGCAGTGGGCGTGGTCGTTGACGGCTGTCCGCCTCTGCTGGAATTGAGCGAAGAGGACATTCAGCCGGATTTGGACCGCCGTCGCCCGGGCCAAAGCAGCCTCGTCACGCAGCGCAAAGAGACTGACTCCGTCCAGATTCTGAGCGGCGTTTTCGAGGGCAAAACGCTCGGCACTCCGATCTCCATGATTGTTCGCAATGTTGACCCGAAACCGGAGCATTATCAAGAGGTCAAGGAGAAGTATCGGCCGAGCCACGCGGATTACACGTATGAGACGAAATACGGGATTAGGGACCACCGGGGGGGTGGGCGGAGCAGCGCGCGCGAGACCGTGGGCCGCGTGGCGGCGGCCGCGATTGCGAAGAAACTGCTGCGCGAACCGTATGGGGTGGAGATTGTGGGCTGGGTCTCGAAGGTGGGCCGCATCGTTGCGGAGTGCGACGTGGAAACAGTGAGCCTCGAAGACGTGGAAGCGACGCCGGTGCGCTGTCCCGACCCGCATGTTGCGGAAAAGATGATAGCGGAGATTGAACGAGTCCGGAAGGAGGGCAACTCGCTGGGGGGGGTGGTCACATGCGCGGCGCGGGGATGCCCGCCGGGATGGGGCGAACCGGTTTTCGATAAGCTGGAAGCGGACCTTGCGAAGGCGATACTCAGCATAGGGGCGTGCAAAGGGTTCGAGATAGGCTCAGGCTTCGCCGGAACCGACATGACCGGCCTGGAACATAACGACGAGTATTTTGTGGATGAGGGGGGGCGCGTCCGGACGCGGACGAACTTCAGCGGCGGCGTGCAGGGCGGCATAAGCAACGGCATGACGATCTATTTCCGGGCGGCGTTCAAGCCGACCTCGACAGTGATGCGCGACCAGAAGACGGTCACGACTTCGGGCGAAGAGACCACCTACACCGGCCGCGGCCGCCACGACCCGTGCGTGCTGCCACGCGCGGTGCCTGTGGTCGAGGCGATGGCGGCTCTGGTGCTGATTGACCATGCGCTGCGGCAGGATGCGATCAGAGGCCCGGAATGAAACCGACCCGAACGCGTGATAGGAATGTCGACCAAGGTGGGACCAGAAAGGCTCCTCGTGCCACGATGTCCGACCGTCCAAAGAATAAGCTCACCTTTCGAAAGCCACGCACCCGCGCTATAAAAAGTCTAAACAGTCTCTACATATTGACTCAGCTTGCCCAGGACGGGTTGTGGCGGATGCAAGAAGAGATCGCAAGAGAGGAGGCTGGCAGGATAGAGTTCATAGTTCCGACCGTCACTGACGAAGACGCCTTGGTGCTGAAGCGGAAATCTAAGATTCTCCAATTGCTGCAGGAGAGTCTGGACACCGGTTTATACAGAGGCGCACTGATTACTACTGTCGCTCATGTCGAAGCCTTTCTGGAGAGCTACCTACGGATTATGATAACCTCCTTTCCACAAAGACTCAAAATAGGCATGAGGGGCGGCGAGGGAGAGCCACATATCTCTTTGGATGACGTTTTGAACGCATCGGACTTGAGCTGCTTGATGCAAGAGCTAGTTGAAAGAAGGATAAGGGCCGCCATGTATGAAAGGCCTATTCGCTACCTAGAGTACGTTGAGAGAATCTTAGAAATTCACATTCCGAACGATCTGAAGTGGCAGTATTCGGAGGTCAAAGCCAGCCGGGATGTCGTTGTTCACAGCGCAGGAGTCGCCAATTCACTCTACGTTGAGAAGGCGGGTGAACTAGCACGGGCGCAACCTGGCGAAACGCTACTCTTGGACGAAGACTATTTCCGTGAAGCGATTCTCCGCATGAAAAGGCTGATAGTGAAGACGTACTCTCGTGCACTCAAGAAGTACGGCGACGTGCAACTGCTACATGGAAGGGGTCGCAGACCTCGATGACCTAGTTCACCGGGCGCACGGGTGCCGCCGACATGGTCGCGTGAAGACGTTGAGGGAGCATCCATCTTCGCAGCGACCTTGTCCGCGCAAAACCATCTTCTAATCGAGACCGTCTTCACTGTTGACGCGCGAGGGGTGCCCAATCCTGTCAGCCCACCCTTTTCAGACGCAGTTCGAGTTCGTATGCGAAGAGCTCGATGTTTGGAGCAACCGAACAGGCCAACCTCAGGTCATCCGATATCTCCCGCGCGATCACCAGCCCGCGCACTTCCTGACCGGGGTCTGCCAGATTCTGCCGGACCCACCCGACATAGCGCAGAAGTTGCCCGACGACTCTGTCATAGCCTTTCGAAACTTTAAGATCGACGATCACAAACCTCCCTTCCCTGTCGAGTGAGAGAATGTCAATAAACCTGCCTCCTGCCGGATACTCCACGCCCTGCTGGCCGTCTTCTTCGTAAAGGCGTAGCCCGGGTTCGATGACGTCGAGGTTCCGTGCGAGGAAGTCCCGCAAGTCGCTCTCATACGCAAACTCGCTTGCCGAGACTCCTATTTCCGTTTCGTCCTGCTCCTGATCAGACTCGTCCATGCCCAAGGGATCGGGATCCGCTCTGGTGATGGGCGGCGGGTCCCGTTCGGGGTCATACCGGCGAAAACGGCCGCGATCTATCTGAAAGAAGACGTCGTCCGAACCATCGGGACGAGGAGAGTAGTGCACACGAGTCGGGTGATTGGTTGATAGGCGGACCAGATGCGCCTGGACGGTCCCGCGCTTGATCTTGGGATACTGACTCTCAAACCATGAGTGCGCTTGCCGGCTTGTGAACGAATCAGTAGCGTCTGGAGCCAACTCAACTAACATATCCCGCATTAGGAGGCGGACCGGCTTTTCGTAGATCGCCATGTCTGAATTATATCAGCATTCGCAGCCGAGCCGCTTCCCTATGCGGAGAGGTTCCGGCGGCTGTTACCTTCAAGAATGAGATTGTTGAAGGATTCAAGACGGCGCGGGAACGCCGCTAACCTTCCTCCGCTTGCTCGAGCGGGAAGCGGATTTCGGCCACCACCCAGTTATAGGCGGTCCGCAGGCTGAAATGCCCGCCTATCGCTTCGGCGAGGCGGCGCACTATCTTCAGGCCCAGGTGGCTGTCCAACTGCATATCGAAATCGGCGGGAATGCGCTCGCCGGAGTTTGAGACCCAGAGGCACACCTCGTCGCCTTTCACTGCGATGCATACGTGCACCTGTCCCTCTTCGGTCGTTCGGAAGCCGTGCTCCACCGCGTTCTGCAGCAATTCATTAAGAATGAGGGCCACCTGCGTCGCTTGCGTCATGCCGAGCGGCACGTCGTCGCCTTCGACGCTGAACGCGATCTGTTTCCCTGGAGGGAGGAGCGCCTGCTGCTGGTGTTGCACCAGAGTTTCGGCCACGGAACGAATGCCCACGCGATCCAAGTCCTCGCGTGACAACAGGTCGTGAACCCTGGCGATTGCGAGGATGCGATTCAGGCTGTCGTTCAACGCCTCCTCCAGAGTCTCATGCCTCGCTTCGGCCTGTTGCAGTCGAAGAAGGCTGACGATCTGCTGCAGGTTGTTCTTGACACGGTGGTGCATCTCTTGCATGAGCGTGGTGCGCACCTGCAGTTTCGCGTGCTCGATGGCGACTGCGGCCTGCTTGGCGAGGGCCTCGAGCGCCTTAAGTTCCACGCGGCTGAACTCGCCCACGCGGTCCGTGTAGCAGGTCATCACGCCTATGGCTTTGTCGCGGATGAGAAGAGGCACGCTCGCCATAGAGCGAAGGCCCTGCTCCACGGCGAGGTCTGCGCCGATGTATTCGGGCGACTTGGTAACGTCAGCCGTGGTCAGGATCCGCTTCTCGACGACCGCGCGACCTGCGAAACTTTCGCCGACGCGAATGCTCCGCTTGCGGCGATAGGCCAAGTTCTTTGACTGCGTCGCCCGGATCACGAGTTCCTGCCGAGCCTCGTCGAGGAGCCGGACGGTCACCACCTTATAGTTGAGCCGCTCCGCGGTGAAACTGACAAGGAGTTGAAGTATCTCCTCTAAGTATGGAGATCCGGCAATCAACCCGCCGACTTCGCTCACCGCCGCATACCGTGCCGCCTCCGTCTTCAGCGAAGCGACCTGCGACTGGTGGCGTATGGCGCGGGCGACCTGCTCGGCGATCTGGCTGAGAACGTTCGCCTCGCTGTCCGTGTAGCCGTAGGGGCGGCGCGTCCTTACGTTCACAACGCCCAGCAGTTCGCCGTTCGAGATGAGCGGAACGCACAGTAGGCTCTGAAAACTGCGCTCGTCCAGTCCGGGGTAGTCCAAGAACCGCGGGTCGTTCCAGGGCTCCCGCCTGATAGCGACCGGCCGGCGGTGTTCGGCGGCCCAGCCCGTGAGCCCCTGGCCGAGCTTGATCGAAACCCGCCTGACTTTCTCAGGTTCGTTGGTGTCGGCCGCCAGCGTCAGGGTCTTGGTGCCGGGTTCCAGCAGGAGTATCTGCGCCGCGTCTGTGTCCGTGACGGCGCGGGCGATCTCGGCTATCTCGAAGAGCGCCTCCGGGCCCGGCCTCTTTTGGTCCAGGGCGCGGCCGATGCGTTCGAGCGCCCTGGCCAGCGCTTCCTTCTCGCGTACCTGTCGCTCGGCGTCTGCGAGCCTCTCCTCCAGCGCGCGGACCCGCTCCCGGCCCGGGCCCCGTATCGGTCCCAGGCTCTTTCTCCGTGCGGGCCAGATACGTTTGTAGTCTTTGCCGTGCCTCATTCAATGGCTCCCGGCAACAAAATCCTTAGCCTAATCAAAGATATTTCCACGACGCGTCGAAAAACGGGCGGGTCCGGGGCTATAATGTACCCACATGGCATCAGCCTTCCAGGTTTCTCCGACACCCTCACCGGGCCGCGCCATCGGCCCGAACGCCACAGATTCTACTCGGGCCGGCCCCGCTCACGCCGCCGCCCCCCGGATGGGGTGAAGAGGGCCGGAGACGCCAACCTCATCCGATTCGCAAGCCTGACAGACGATGGACAACCATAGAACAGACGGCCTGAAGTTCTCGGGGCTCCGCCAGGGAATGCGCGCCCGGGTGGTCAGCGTTTGCGCCCATTGCCCCGACGTCCGGCGGCTGGTGGAGATGGGCCTGACTGAGGGCACGGAGTTCCGCGTTGTGAAAGTCGCACCCTTGGGCGACCCGGTCGAGATCGAGGTGCGCGGCTACCGCCTCTGCCTCCGCAAGGGAGAAGTCGCCGGCATCGAGATCGAACAGGTCGAGGCGGCGCGGTGAGCCACTGCCACCCCGCGACGGTTGAGGAGTCGTCGGAAACGGCCCTCGTCGGGCTTGTCGGCAACCCGAACGCGGGCAAAACCACCGTCTTCAACAGTTTGACCGGCTCGTTCCAGAAGGTCGGCAACTACCCGGGCGTCACGGTGGAAAAGGTCACGGGCGCGGCCGATATCGGCGGCCACAAAGTAGCCCTCATAGACGTTCCGGGCCTGTACAGTTTGGAAGCGGCCTCCGAGGACGAGCGCGTGGCTCTGGATGTAATCGAAGGCCGCGTTCGGGATATGCGCAGCCCCGACCTGCTTGTGTACGTGATGGACGCGTCCAATCTCGAGCGCAACCTCTATCTTTTCACTCACCTGGCGGAAGCGAGATACCCGCTGGTCGTCGCGCTCACCATGACGGACATGCTGGAGAGCGAGGGGGCGAGGGTAGACACTCGGCGGATGTCCGACATGCTCGGTGTGGACGTAGTGCCCATAGTCGGCCACAGAGGCCGAGGAGTCCGGCAACTCAGAGAGGCGATTGACCGCAACCTGAAAAGCCCAAAGCGCGCGGAGCGTGACTTCGGCTTCCCGGTCGCGCTCGAAAAGAGGGTTGAGGAGCTGTGCGAGCAACTTGCGCTCGCCGGCCTCGATTACCCGACATCGGAGGTTCGGCAGGCGCTGCTGGGCGGACGGTCCGACGTGATTCGCCGCGTGGAAGAGATGCCGAGGTTGAGGGAAGCGTTCGAAGCGGCGAAGGCCGACCTGGAGACGGAGGGCCCGCTGAGGCCGGGCCTGGAAGCGGGTACCCGCTACGATTGGGCCGCGATGGTGCAAAAGGCGGTCGTCCGCCGGACGCGCCCGCCGAAGCGCCTCTCACCGACCGACCGTCTCGATTGGATTCTCACTCACCGCGTCTTCGGGCTGGCGGTATTTCTCGCGATTATGTACTTGGTGTTCCAGTCCATTTACACGTTCGCGTTGCCGGTCATGGACGCGGTCCAATGGACGTTCGGCCGCCTGAGCGACCTCGTTTCGCCGGCCCTTGCAGGGTCGCCGGTCATTCAATCGGCTGTGGTGGACGGCCTGATTGCCGGCCTCAGCGCGATGATGATCTTTTTGCCCCAGATTCTCATCCTGTTCTTTTTCATCACGCTCTTGGAAGGCACGGGCTATCTGGCGCGCGCGGCGTTCTTGATGGACCGCCTGCTCGGCTGGTGCGGGCTGAACGGGCGGGCGTTCATTCCGCTTCTGTCCAGTTTTGCCTGCGCGATTCCCGGCGTCATGGCCGCGCGAGTCATCCCCGACCCGAAGAGCAGGCTCGCGACGATCCTCATTGCGCCCCTCATGAGTTGTAGCGCGAGGCTTCCGATCTATCTGTTGCTGATTGGTGCGTTCGTCGAGCCGCAATTCGGCGCGGCTTGGGCGGGTTTCGCGCTGTTTGCGATGCACCTCCTCGGCTTGCTGGTGGCGATTCCGATTGTGTTTGTGCTGAACCGAGGTCTGATACGGGGCAAGAGCCTGCCGTTCGTGTTGGAGCTGCCGCCCTTTCAGTGGCCGAAGTGGCGCGACGTGTGGCGGACGATGTTTTTGCGAGGCAAGGTCTTCGTGAAGATAGCGGGCACGATCATCGTGGCGATGTCAATCCTCATATGGGCTCTGCTCTATTTCCCTCGGCCTGCCGGCGAGACCGCGATATACGAGTCGCAATACGCGACCCTGCCGGCGGAAGCGAGAGAGAAGGTGACGCAGGAGAACTTCGTACAGAGACGGCAGATTGAGAACTCCTACCTGGGCCGTTTCGGCAAAACGATCGAGCCCGTGTTTCGCCCCGCAGGGTTCGATTGGCGGCTGTCCACGGCAATCCTGGCGGCCTTCCCCGCCCGCGAGGTCGTAGTGCCCTCCCTCGGAATCATCTTCAGTCTGGGAGGGGACGTGGACCAGCACTCAGGCGACCTTCGCCAGGCGCTCTCCGAGGCGACCTGGCCCGACGGGCGGCCTCTCGTCACACCTTGGACGGCGGTCGGGCTGATGGTGTTCTTCGCGCTCTGCTGTCAGTGCATGGGCACGCTGGCGACGGTGAGGCGCGAGACCAACAGTTGGAAGTGGCCCCTGTTCATGTTCGCTTACATGACAGCGCTGGCCTATCTGGCCGCTGTCGGCATCAACCAACTGGGCAGGCTGGTCGGTTAGGGGATCCTCCGAGCAGGGGCGCAGGAATCGCAAAAAGTGCGAAAAACCGCCGTTTGCCTGGTGAGATTCCCGGCACAGTTTGCGTATATCCTCCCTCAATACGCGACGTGTTGAGGGAGTTGGGAAACCGCGGCTTCTCTGGTGACGATCCGGGCTTTGCTTACGTATTATCGTTCGGGCGCGAACAGAGAAACGCGCCAGGAGGAAAACCTGATGATGAACGCAAGAATCGTGGCTGTTCTGTCTGTTCTCGCGCTCGCGGGCTCGCTCGCCTTCGCCCAGGGCGGCGGCGGCCGGATGCAGCGCGGCGGAATGGGGTTCCAGCGCGGCGCGATGGCGGGCGCAGGGCTGCTGCAGCGGGCCGACGTCCAGAAAGAACTGAAACTGACCGGTAAACAGAAGTCTGAGATTCAGGAGAAGCTCGGCTCGACGCGCGGCGGCCGCGGCGGCGGCGGCGGTGGCGGAGGCCGTGGCGGCTTCGACCCCGACGCGATGGCGGCCCGGGCCGCCGAGATGGACAAAACGATCAAGGGCATCCTGAACGCCAGCCAGTACAAGCGGTACAAGGAGTTGCTATACCAGCGGGGCGGCGCGGAAGCGCTCGCCCAGAAGCCCGTTGCCGACGAGGTCGGGCTTTCGCAGCAGCAACGAACCAAGATTGGGAACATTCAGAACGACGCCCGCCAGAGCATGAGGGACATGTTCCAGGGCAGCGGTCGCGGAGGAGACATGCAAGCGATGCGCGAGCGGATGGAGAAGATTCGCGCGAATACCGGCAAGAAGATCCTCGCTGTCCTAAACTCGTCTCAGAAGAAGAAGTGGGGGACGATGCAGGGCAAGAAGTTCAAGTTCGCAGAGACGGGCCGATAACGGCTCCGGCTGCGTGCATTGACCCTCACCGGTCGCACCGGTGAGGGTTTTTTTCTCCCACTCCGTCCTCTCGGGTTGTGGGTTATGCATGGCGTGCTTCCGAGCGACAGACCACCGACCCGAAGGGCGGGCCGGTGGATAGGACCACGGTTTATCTTGCAAACCGTGGCCCCCGGCTATCTGTCCTTCCAAATACTCTTGAAGATTAGCCCGATTCCACAATATGCGGC
>JADFGT010000126.1 GCA_022567555.1 Armatimonadota bacterium
TGACGAGGTCGCGGCCGCACTCTGGACACTTTCCTTCCGCTGACATCTCGCTGCTACCTTACTTCACCGTGGCTTGCAATGGCCGCCGCAAGGGCCTTCCCTTTGACAACGTGAATCGTCGGCGTATCCAGCTCTTTCGTGATCCGTAAGAGTCTGAAATCCGCTTCATGATCCCGTATCACCGGAAGAAGGGCGTCTACCGCATCTCCACTATGCGTAGTTGCGAATATTTGTGTCCGAGTACTGCTCGCCAGCTTATAAATCAACCCCCATACGTCTGGTAAGCGCTCGTAGTAAAGCCCGGTATCGATCTCATCTATGTAAACGACACCATCTGGAAACGAGGCAATCGTCACTAGCACATAAAGCAGTCGATTTAACCCATATGACGCCAACCCCAACGGGACCTTGCGATCTAGAGATTTGAGCGAGGCACAAAGGGTCCCCTTGCCTTCACCTTTTGTGAGAATTTTCAAGTCCTGAACGTCCTCCCAATGTTCACATATCATCCGAATTAAGTCGCCCGCCTCATTGGCTGCATCCAGTTTCGAGAACTGGTCCGCTAAATTCTGTGTTAATATGTTGGCAGTGAGCAGCGCGCCCGAGACTGCGTCGGGCGGAAGATTTGGGAAACGGATCTGCTTGTCATGTTTCTCAGGTATGCATTCGTATTCCTTTCCGTCGGCAACTGTCCAAGTAAACATGATATTGGCGTAATGAACACCCTCCACGAGGCTTACCGCCCGCTCGCGCAACCGGCCAATGCGCAAAGATCGATTATGCGAACCTTTTCCGTCAATGAAAATGTCAACATCTTCGCGGAACCTGTAGAATACGTCCTCCCAAATCTCTCCTGACTCAAAAGTCTCCGAGCTTAAGTTTGGATCCATGTCCCGCCACGCACGAATGGAAAACACCTTCTCGGGACTTTGGCTCGACAGCAAGTAAAGCGCCTCCAAGAACGTAGTCTTACCAACTGCGTTGTCGCCGACGATCACGTTCACAAGACCTAACCCGTCCGCAACAACCGACTCGAAACCGCGGAAGTTCTTTATGGTGACCGAATCAAACATCAGACGTGATCTCCGTTCATTGTAGCGAGGCACCGAAGGTACGGGCCGCGCCTGAATTGCGTTACTCAAAATATCCCCCAAGTACTTGGTGTGTCAAGTATATTACTGCCCTTCCAAGGGGGTGCCCGAGGAACGAGGGCGGGGGATGTCGGATTGGCGAGGAGCGATGTGAGCTGTACGTTGCAACACCCCTCCCCCCCGCCATTCGGCGGGGGTACTCCCCTGGAGGGGAGACTACGATTTGTCCCCTTGGCAAGGGGGACATCCCCCCGCATGGCGGGAAGGGGGTAAACTAGCTGGGTGCCCGGCAAGAGGACATCCCGCCGTATGGCGCGCACGGGGCGCACCGGCCATCAGCCGCAACCCGGCTTCACCCTTTACCCTTTTCCCTTTCAGGAGGTCTGCTGTCAGTGGTCTCGCTGTCTAGGAGGCTGTCGGACTTAGGATGATTCTACTGCGGCAGCAGCAAATCGGCCCATTTTTCCGATCTTTATCGTCACGTAGCACCACTATGCAACTCAAAAGATCGAAAAACTGCTCTCGATTTCCCGTCTGCCTCGTCACGAACCTCTAAGTCCGACAGACTCCCAGGCACACCACCACACGGGCCGAACAAACGTACCTTTCGCGCCGCTTCACCCGTTGAGTGTCTATGCGCCGAGTATTTTTCGTTCTGCCCGCTTTGCTCTTCGCCGCCTGCGGCAACGATGCGCCCACATCGAACGGCGATTGCGAAGAAACGCCGGGTATCGCCTACCGCACGGACGGGCAGTTGACGTTCTTCCGCGCCGACAGCACGGAGATCAAGGAGATTGCCATTGAAGTGGTCGATACGGACTCGACACGCGGGCGAGGGCTGATGGCCCGCAAGTGCTTCCCGGATGACTGGGGAATGCTGTTTGTCTTCCCGGAAGAACGCAGCCAGGCCTTCTACATGGCCAACACACCGCGCTCGCTGGACATCATGTACTTCGCCGCCGACTCCACGCTTATCAACGCGGCCAAATACACCATGCCGAATTCGCTCGACAACGTGATCTCGGATGGCCCTGCTCAGTTCGTCGTCGAGACTCCGGCCGGGTTTGTAGACCGCTACGGCCTCGCTCCCGGCGACCACATCAACTGGACGTTCGATTCAGCCGAATCTTTAGCCGAATCTGAGGAAACGCCGGTGATGGATTCTTCGCTCGTGAATTGAGACTAGGGCCTGTGAACACTAAATCATGACGAACCGTTTCGGGCCATTCTGGGCCGCTTCGGCGCTGCACTCGTCGTTCTTGACCGGTGCCCCGACCTCCTCGCGCGCCTTGTATCGGCCACAGACTGTCCTCGAACCGATCTCAACACGCTTAGTGTTAACAGACCCTGGTGCAAAAGCCCATCGATGCAGGCACGTTTCGTCGGTTAACGACGTTAAGGCCGTAAGTGAGATGCGTGTGGCCGGCTTGTTCCGGCCCCGCCACACACGCGCCCCGTCCGCCCCGTAAGGCTGACGGGGCTTTTTTTTGGGAGGTCGTGTGTCGAGCGACGGCGTTACCGAAGTACGCCTATCTCCATCTCGACAGCCGCGATCAGGCCCCCCGATCGCACCAACTCCGTACATGCGGTGATGTCGGCAGTGAACGAAGTGTCCGCTTCGCGGAAAGGCACGCGAGCACGTACGGCAGCGTGGGCGGCCTCCACGCCCGGCCCCGACTTGAACGGCCGCCGGTGGTCCAGCGCCTGCGCGGTGCAGAGCAACTCGATGGCGAGCACCTGCTCGGCGTTCTCTACGACTTGCAGGCCCTTCAGCGCCCCCCACGCACCCATCGAAACGTGATCCTCCTGTCCTCTGCTGGAGGGAATCGTATCCACGCTCGCGGGATGAGCCAGGGTCTTGTTCTCCGACACCAGCGCCGCCGCCGTGTACTGCGGAATCATAAACCCCGATTGCAGGCCCGATTCAGCGACGAGAAACGGTGGAAGGTCGTCGTAGCCATCGATGAGGAGGTACGTGCGGCGCTCGGAGATGGATGCCCATTCGGCGAGCGCGATGGCTGCGTAATCGAGGACAAGCGCGAGCGGCTGGCCGTGGAAGTTGCCTGCGGAGATGAGATCGGGCTTGCCGTCCGCGTCCTCGAAGACAAGCGGGTTGTCCGTCACGCTGTTGATCTCCGTCTCAACAACCAGAGCAGCGTGCCCGATGGCATCCCGGCTCGCGCCATGAACCTGCGGTGCGCAACGCAGCGAGTACGGATCCTGCACCTTCCCGCAGTCCTCGTGGGATGGCAGGATTTCCGAGCCCTCCAGCAGGTTGCGAATGTTCTCCGCCACCACGCCGTGCCCCGGATGGGGCCGAATGGCTTGAACCCGGGCGTCGAAAGGCAGGATGGAGCCTCGGCACGCATCCAGGCTCATCGCGGCCACTATGTCGGCGGTCTTGGCCAGGTTCTGTGCTTTGAGGATAATCTCGCAGGCGTAAGCAGCCATGAACTGCGTTCCATTGATCAGCGCGAGGCCGTCCTTGGCGTGCAGCGTGGCGGGCTTCAGGTTCTGCCGGCCGAGCGCGCTGGAGGCAGGCGCCGGACCATCGTCCGTCCAGATCTGCCCCTCCCCGATCAGCGGCAGCGCCATGTGCGCGAGCGGCGCGAGGTCGCCGGAGGCTCCGAGGCTGCCTCTTGTGGGAATCACCGGAATGAGATCCAGTTCCTCCATCAAAAGCAGTCGCTCAAACACCTCTTCCGATACGCCTGAATAACCCAACCCCAGCGCGTGGATTTTCAGCTGCAGCATTCGCCGCGATATGGCCTTCGGAACGGATTGCCCAACCCCGACGGCGTGCGAGCGAATCAGGTTCAGTTGCAATTGCTCCACATCCCCCGGCTCAACCATCTGGTGCTTCAGGGCGCCGAACCCCGTGTTGATGCCATAATGTGCCTCGCCGTCTTCAAGTGATGCTTCAACTAACCGGCGCGACGCTATAACGGGCCCGCGATTCGACCGTAGCCCATCCAGGCGCCGCCGGAGGTCATCATCCAGTGAGGCGAGGCGTAGCGTGTGCTCCGAAGAAGCCGACCTTTCCATCAAACCACCCTACCGATCCGTCCGCCACGCGCCCGCGCGAAGCATCCCGAGGATCTCCAATACCCCGTCCGCGTTGTCGGCCACCACCTCTCGCCGCTCAGCGTCCGTGAGCCCGACAAGGTCCTCCACGACCTCGGTGCCAAGCTCGTGCAGCGCGTGCACGAACTCCTCCAGCGCATCTTCGCGAGTTTCGTCTTCCTGTCCGAGCGTCTCTTCCACGATCAGAAGCGCCGCTGCTGACGCTTCCAGCCGCCCGGCTTCGTAGCCGAGTTCAGTGATCTCCTTCTCGCGTACCTCTATACTGTTTGTGACGTCTGCAAATAGCATGGCCAGTTCATCGGCGTCGCCCTCGAGGTGATCTTGCAGGTCGCTGCGCCAGCGGGTAAGCTCGGCAACCAGACTGCCCGTTGGCGCTGAAACGGAACCGGCCAGGTTTGAGAGCGCGTCGAGGTGCGGGCTCAGTTCTTCATCCATCTGCCTGACACGCTCGCGGATCTCGGCTACCGGCAGGTCGCCGGCAGTTTCCGCGGAGAGGGCTTCGCCGGCGGCTTCGGGAACGATGACCATAGCTTGTTCCAGCGCGGCGATGGCGTCGGCTATTTCGACAGGAGGCTGTACACCGGAGCGCGCGAGCAATCCGTCATAGATCTCAAAAAAAGCCGTAGCGCGGGAGGCCGAGGCCACAGCCAGTGTAAGCATCGAAAGGCGCGTCTCCTGGTCGTCGGGGTCGCGCCCGGCGGCCAACTCAGCATAGAGGTTGATATTCTGGACTGCGGCCCGGCTGTTCTCGACGGCCTGCGCCAGCAGGTGCGCCGCTTCCTGCTCTACGTCAATAACGGGCTGACCAGACGCGGCAAGCGACGACCAAGCCAGAAGGAGTAGCAGGAGAAAGGATCGGCTCATGCTGATTTTTCATGCATTGGCAAATCGACGCCGCGCTCTTTGGCGGTCTCTATAGCGACATCGTAGCCGGCATCCGCGTGACGCATGACGCCGGAGCCCGGATCGGCGGTGAGGACGCGCCGGAGTCGTCTGTCGGCCATCGCGGTGCCATCGGCGACGCACACCATCCCGCTATGGATGGAATACCCAATTCCCACGCCGCCGCCGTGGTGGATGCTCACCCAGCTTGCGCCGCACGCCGTATTGAGGAGCGCATTGAGAAGCGGCCAGTCGGCGATGGCGTCCGAGCCGTCCATCATGCCCTCCGTCTCGCGGTTCGGCGAAGCGACGGAGCCGGTGTCGAGGTGGTCGCGCCCGATGACGAGCGGGGCTTCCACCTTTCCGGTCTTGACGAGCCAGTTGAACTTCTCGCCCGCCTCGGCGCGCTCGCCGTACTCCAGCCAGCAAATCCGCGCCGGGAGGCCTTGAAAGTGTACTTTTTCGCGGGCCATCCGGATCCAGCGGTTCAGCGCTTCTTTTTGGGGGAAGAGTTCGAGGATGGCGTCGTCCGTCACCGCGATGTCGGCGGGGTTACCCGAGAGCGCGACCCAGCGGAAGGGGCCGGAGCCTCTGCAAAACAGTGGGCGGATGAACATCGGTACGAAGCCGCTGAAGTCGAACGCCTCGGTCATGCCACGCCGGTCGGCGACCTGCCCGCGCAGGTTGTTGCCGTAGTCAAACGTGACGGCCCCGGCGGTTTGCATATCGAGCATGGCCCGGATGTGCGCCTGCATGGAATCGAGGACGGCCTCATCGTAGGCGGCCGGATCTGCTTCTCTGAGAACCGCCGCGGCTTCCAGATCGTAACCGGCTGGGATGTAGCCCACGCGAAGGTCGTG
>JADFGT010000058.1 GCA_022567555.1 Armatimonadota bacterium
GTATAGCCACCGGCAGCCGAGCAGGAGTCGGAACCCCTCACACAGCGCACGCGCTGACCACGGCGCATCCGCAGGAAGGTAAACCTCCAGCACGGGAGCAAGCGGTAGAACGCCTCCCTCCACCAGTAGCAAAATCCCCCAGACTGCCAACTCAGGCTTTCGGTCGAGTAAGGGGACGGCGTGTCCATACGCTTGCGCCGCTCTCACCTCCGGCAGCGTATAGAACTCCACTCCTTCGCGTCGGTGAAAGTCATGGTAAACGATCACGCCATTATCGCCGCGATAGAGACTCGCCGAGGGATTCTTTTCCTGATGGCCGGGGAGAACGCAGCAGAATGAGTGACCGAGCCTGCGTTCCGATATTCCGAGAACAGGCGCGACCCTCCACACGATTTCCTCTGTGCTGTAGAGGGAGCGTAGGCTGTCGCCTGTTATGGATGCTGTGTCGGATACTCCGGATCGGGAAGCAAGTAAATGAATATCTATTACTTGCTTCCGCGTCCATGTATCACTGCTACCGGACCCCAAATCGGGGAGATAGGCAGGCGGCAAGTCTTCTATCTCAACCTGCCAAGGTGTTAGGAAGTCGCTCCACGTGTATCGTTCCCCATTCGGATGGATACTCGGTGGAAGTATCGCCAGTTGACCGTACAGCAAGTCCCCCCAATCGTACTTCTTGACCCTGACTCGCTCCGTGCCGGAGACCTTGTAGAACGAGCGGAACCCACGTGGGGTAACGACCTGTGGCGAGGGAGGCACTGGAAGGGAGAAATACTCCGGGTAATCCACGTCCACCGCGACAAGATTCCCCGATGCCTTTCCGGTAATGACCGCGACCCCGCAGTTCGGGTCCCTGGAGAACCAGTCCCTTATTTCACGCTCTCTTGTTGGCTTGCTTCGCCGTGCGGTCCAACTGCCGTTCGTTAGTAGTTCCGTGTACGGATGCTTCGTTCCCGGCTTCATGGGAACGAGTTTCCAACCTCTATCCGCAATTGAGGTCAGTTCGCCGATTCGGTCCGGAGACGGTGAATTACTCACTGCTCGTTATCGCTCCCGACGCTACGCTCGTCGTACCAAACCCCTGGGTCTATTGGATCACCAGTACCGCCACCGACAATTCGGAGTAGTTCTCCTTCGGTGATAGGGAGCGGCTTGCATCCAACCCTTGCAAATCGTATCTCGGCACTATTAGACGGACACGTTCCGGAAAAATGCAGGGTGAAAACCCCCGCGAAGCGCACCTTTCGCTCTCCGCGCATAGTCCAGAACTTCTTGCCGTCGGCCATGCGCAGAGCCGCGTCCAGTATCTTCAGGCACTCCTCCTGCTCCGGCCGAAGCATCCCTCCGTATATCTTTTTCTCGACCAAGAACATGACCCCGGCGCGGTAGCGCCAGAAGCACCCGTCAATGTCTGTGTGGTACAGACTGATCTTCCAGGACGTGAGCAGAGGGTGCTTGTACAGGTACTTACTCCAACTTGTGTCCTCTGGAAACGTCCGTTGCCGTGTTCTGCTCTCTTGTTGAGATTCCGAATAGGAACTATTCTTCAACTCATAACCTCCATAGTCAACGTGGAATGCATGCGCCAGCGCACTTGCGTTCTCACATTGCATTAGACGACATGGTGGAGGATGGTGAATGGTGGCATGTGCAGTAACCTGTTGCCACCCCCTATCGCAGGTGTGTGTCAGGAAGCGTCGAATACACGCTTCCAGAATTCGCCTACTTCGCCTTCGAACTCCTTTCCGCGTAGGAGGTCGCGTAACTTGCGCTGCGTGCCTGGTGTATCCATCCCTACTAAAGCGTATGAACCGGAAACGGCCTTGTTCTGACTAAGACCATAGTGTTTCCTCAGGACTGCGGCAAGAGCGAGCCGCAAATACGGTGCTCTCGGCTTCGGCCTAACGGTAGGCACAGGGTTTTGTTCCGCCTTGTCCGCAATTGACCTGGCCTCGTTCTCCGCGTCCTCCACCCTGCTGAGGACAGCGTTCAGCACGTTCCACATAAGGGTATGGCCGGTCCCTTTTCGCAGACGGCGTACTGACTGCGTCGTGAACTCAGGCCCAACCGGCCACGCAAGTCCTGCCACAGTCGCCAACTGCGCCTTCGAATATGCGACTGCCACTTCGAAAGGCGAATGCTGACCCTTCGACAGTCTCAAGAACCCGGTCAGCACCTTCTCCGCTTCGTCCAGGGATGTGAACGATCTATCACCGAGGTAGTGCTCGTGTAACACACCCTGTGCGAAGGCTCCGGTTCCGTGTCGGTAATGCGCATTGCCATGAGAAGTGAATGCGAATTCCATATAGGGGGATGGTTTGAACCCGATCTTCGCACATATGCGGGTAAGGCCGATAAACGCCAAGGTTCCGATCACCGGCGAGTCAACGTCATTGCGGGAGTCTTCACTCCCCTTCGCGAGCCTCCGTATTATGGCCGCCACAGCCGGTACATTCGCACTTTCAGCCCACCGATAGGTCTCCTCCAGCGGGTTTCCGAGGCCGTCGTAGTCGGTGTCGAGTGCTCGCAACAGCGCCAGTTCAGAAGGTAGGTTCGGCGGCACCGGGAGTGTGTCCACACTAACCTTGGAAGCAGCCGAACTGCTGGAACTGTCGGTTTCCGCTCGTGGAACGCTCGCGTCGTCAGGCTCTTGTGGCACATGACCTCATTCGTTGCGGAGGGGGTCGTATCCTGCCTGGTACACGAGGAGATGGACTGTGGGAAAGGAAGCAAGTAATAAATATTCATTACTTGCTTCCCCTAAGCCTCCCTGATCTGGGAGCACGGATTCTCACGCGCGCGAGGCCAGTCCGTGGGTTGTAGGGTGCTGTATCGGTCTAACCCTTTGTTTCCGACGTAACCCCTATATCGGGGTAACCCGCCACGTCAGGCTAAACATCGGTCTAACCCGGTCAGATGCAACCCCCCTGTTTCCCACGTAAGACCTCTCATGCAAACCCCTCGCTTTGTGCAAACACCGCCTCTCATAAACACCGTGTTTCAGCATCAAACTCACGGCCGTGAAAACAGCCGTATGGGGGACCGCAACCCAGGTTCAATCCCACGGCCGTAAAGCCGCCGTACTTTCCCGGTCTACGTATGCGCGAAACGGCGGTTTCCGTCGGCGCATGACCGGCGAATCCCCTACGTGTGCGGAAACCCCGAATCGGCCTCCAAGTCGCTATCCTTTGAGTGAACCCCCCACTCCCCTGGGGGATGGTGGCGGGGGTCTCTCAGAGGATAACACACCAATCTCCGAATGCTAATCTCCCCTTCGCTTGGCTTTCGCCTCCATTCTGCTATCATTCCGGCATACTGTGAGAGAATCGCTCGCTCAGTGTCTAAAGCAGCCTATTCTAAGGAGCAATTCCATGCACTATATGATCGTTGACATTCCAGACGCTGTGCAAGATTTGATCATTGACACGCCAATGCGTATGTGGACTTTGGCAATGAACATATGGTTGATTATGGCGGTTTTGCTGATCCCGCCGTTTTGGTTCATCTTTTCGAAGGCGGGGTTTTCTAAGTGGTTGAGCCTCCTTATCGTGGTGCCGATGGTCAACATCGTAATATTGTTCTTCCTTGCTTTTTCTACTTGGCCGAGTCACCGTCAAACGTAAAGAGAGCGAGCGTCGTTATGCCAAGACCACTCCTTTCAAAAGAAGACACCTAACAGGCGGCTGCACAGCGACCGCTGGAAGGGTCCGCTAATATGACGAGAGCGATATTCTACGGCGTTTTCAGGCCGAGGGGTATCAGACGCCACCTCAGCCGTTTGAGGTCCAGTTTGGCCTCTGCTTAGGGTGTTTACGCCTACTCTGAGAGATCAGAGAGAGGAGCCTCCCGCGTCTATTCATATATTTCAGAAATGGGACTCCTGTTTACTAACACAACCGAAGGCCGTTTTCAAAACTCTAATACAAAATTGGGACCCCTATTCGTCGGTCTATGTCCAGGGAAACGGGACTCCTCTCCCGCGAGGGATCGAGTCCGTGGGGGGACTCCGAAGTAGGGGATCCTTACCCCCCGCCTTTCAAAGAGGGGTCGGCAACTAACACAGGAAAGATGTAGGCATAGTCGGCGCGTCTCCCTCGTATCGGACACCCGGCCGGGGGGGGTGCGGTCGGCCTTCACCTAACGTCCGAACCGGCCGTCTATCGCACCGGCGTATGAGGTCTACACCATCAGCCACATGTGCCGTCAACGTCCCGAAAACGACGTCATCACCCGCACAAACAGATGCAATATGCCAACGGTTGCAATAAGTTGGCCGCTTTGGTATACTGCTTTTTAGAGGGTGTGAAGGTCACTTTTAGGTTCAAACGTGCTCAGCGGTAGAGCACTTCGTTCACACCGAAGGGGTCACTGGTTCAAATCCAGTACCGCCCACCAGCGAACCCCGGTTTATCTCCCTCAACGCGCGGCGTGTTGAGGGAGTTTGAAAAATTATGGTGGGCGAAGAGGGATTTGAACCCCCGGCATCCTCCTTGTAAGGGAGGCGCTCTACCGCTGAGCTATTCGCCCACCCGTTCGCTGTTTTACCCCGCCGGTTCCTCGGCGCGGCCCGGTTGGCGGAAGCGCTCCGGATAAAGAAGGCCGCCGTCCGGCGCCAGGAAGTAAAGAAACGTCGGCGAGATCGGATACTCGTTGCGAAGCGACTTGATAAAAAAGCGCGTCCATCCCTCTGTTTGGAAATCGGTCACATAAGGCGCCGCTGCCTTCGGGAATGGGCGGTGCGTGTCTTGATACCAAGACCGTTTCTCCCCGTCAATCCAGACGATCTGTCCGACCGGCGAGGCCAGCACGAGTTGATAATCCCCAGGCTTATCAAAGAACACTTCAGTAGTGAGATAAACGACGCCCGGACCTACTTCGAACAGCGGTTCCAGGTCGAATATGCAGCCGGAATAGAAGCGGCGCACCCATCGCACAAGCAGGTCGGAGCGGCCGTTGAAGGCAGCGTCCGGGTCATGCTCCTTCTCGGGGGCATAGGCGCGGTCGTAGCCCATCTGCTCGCGATTGGGGAACGGGCCGATTGTCCACCACACCTGCGGCGGCAACAGTGGCGCGCGAAGTTCGCCCGCCTCCACTTTCATAACCAGTTCGGACGCGGTTAGTTCCTCGTCCTCGGGCGGTTTCGTGACAGCGGCGAAGGCGGCGTCCGCACCCGGTTCGATCCGAACGCGCTTGGCCCGGTGCGCAGTTTCCCATCCCTCCGGCCCTCTTATCTTGGGCGAAACTTCGATGGGCGCATCCGTCGGGTTGCCGACTCGAAAGACGACCGGGACCGTGCGGCCCGGGATCGCCGTCGGACCTTTCGGATAAGAGTGGGAGGCCCAGAGACGGCCGAGCGAAGTCCGCCCCTCTTCCATGCTCCGCCTGTGCAGGGCCTCGATTTCGGCGGGGTCGCGGAGGAAACCTAAGTCTGGTTCAGGTGCCTCGGGCTGCGCGGCCGGCTCCGTCCCGCCTTCACCCTCGGCGGGTTCCTGTACCGGCACAGGCGGAGTCAGCTCTTCGACCAGTCGAAACGACGCACCCTCGGCGTTCGATTGAAACAGTACAACGACCCCATCGGCGAACTCCTGGATCGTCGCCGGCGCTTGTGCGCCCCCGGCGTCGCCGACGGCCAACGCCTCTCCTAACGGCTTGCGCCAATCGTCTGGCAGGTCCCCCACGCCCGCCGCAACGAGCGCGGCGGCGGCCCCCGCGGCTTCGGTCGCCGCGCCGCCGCAGCCTGCCGCGATGCAGGCCGTGCGGGCGAAGTCGCCCTCTCCGTAAACGCACCCGATGATGGCGAAGCCGTGCGCCGCGGCCGCCTCTTCCGGGTGCGCGTGGCTCACCGCCAGCACGCGCTCGCGGGCTTCGTGCCACTCCTTGCCCGCGCTGTGCATCTGCAAGACAGCCTGCGCGACGAGGCGCAGCGTGGATTCCTTAGGCAACACCGCTTCTCCAGCCGCGAGACACCCGGCAACAGACTCCTCGAAAGGCGCAGCCGCCACCGCCGAGGCCCAGAAGCAGGCCGCCCACACGCCGGGTCCGGTGTGGTCTATCGCCGCGTCGTGCCACGCCCAAGCCGCCGCCCGCGCCGGCCTGCCCGCAAACGCCAGCCCCCAGAACGGCGCGCGGCCAATGGCGGATGCGTCTTCTGCAAACGGGTTTTGGAACGCGCCGGAGAGCGGCGGCAGCAGCCCTCTGCGCAGGTTCTCCCGCGCGAACCGGCATGCCTCCGGGCCGTCCACGCCGCCACCGGTCCAGAGGCGCCCGATTTCAACTCCCTCAACACTCTTAACTCCCTCAACACGCGGCGTGTTGAGGGAGTTAATTCCCACCGGGCTTGAAAGCGAGCCGTCCGTCAGCGCCCGCAAATAGAGCGCGCCCAAGTCGACGCCGAAGGTCTGCGCCATCCCATCGGGAACCGGCGTGTAGAACGTGAGGTCGGCCCAGCCCTTCTTGCCCCGGCGAGGAGCGCCGAGCGTCGCTCCGGCCAGCCAGCCATACACGCCCGCCCGTACCTTTGCGAGAACGGGCTCGCGCTCGAACAGTGCCGCTTCCACACCGGCCATTATGGTTCAGGCATGCGAGAACGCCCCGCCCAGCGGGCAAATAGGCTCTGGTTCTGGATGCCTCACCTCTCGCAGAGGTGAGGCTTGTCTGCCCCGACTGAATGCCTCGCCACTGCGAGTGGCGAGGCATGAGAAACCCCGCCCGCACAGCCCCTCCCCCAGTCAATCGACTTCGACCATCTCGATGTTGGCAATGGCGATCAGGCCGCCGCCGTGCGGGATCGGCATGCGCACGATGCTGACCGTCGTGCTGGAGGTCGCGCCCGAGTGCCAGAGCATGCTGATCTCGGCGTACTTCCCGTAGCCCGCGGGCTGTGGCTGGCTCCGCTCGCCGCCGACCAGTATCTCGTAGGTCGGGATCCACTCGCGCCCCGCGTTCAGGCTGACGCTCTGGAAGCTGATCTTGTACGTCGTATTCGGCTTGCATGCCACAACTGCGGTCCACAGCAGGAGCGAGTCGGTACCGCCCGCGTTGGCGAAGAACACCTGTTCCCTACCTGTCGGGCGCTTCGGTGCGAGATACTCCTCCGAAGTGATGAACAGCCTGTGCAGGAGAGGGTCGTTCCACTTGGGCGCGACTGTGTAGCCCATTCGCCAGAGGCAGTTCTTGCTCGGCGGTGTGTATCTCAGTCCGGAGGAGAAGCCCGCGTTCCCAGTTGAGAAGTCACCGGTCGGCATGGGGTTCATTGCAGTCTTCGTGGGGCGCGCTGGAACGGTAGAGCGCTCGTACGGCTCGCTCTCGCGGCCATATCCGCTCAAGGCGCGCTGGTACGTTTCTGCGATCGCCAAGGTGCGCTTGATGTCCGGGTCTTCCATGTTCGGATAGCGGTGGTATGCGGCCGAGATCGCGGCGCTGATCAGGCGCTCCGCTTCACGCGTGCGTCCAGCCTCACACGATGCTGCCATGTCCCGGATCGCCTGCGCCAGGACGGCGATCGTGGCGTTCTTTGCGACCGAGCTGTCTTCGAGCGCACGGCCTTTGAATGACACGGTCGTCCTTTCTGTCTTGGTCACCTGCTTCTTTTGGTCTAGGTCGTAGTAGGTGAGCTTGACCTTCACCGGTACGCGCGAGGAGCCTCTTGGGCTGAACCGGACCAGGATGACTTCGGTCATGCCGCTGTTCATGTTCTCGAGCTTGATCTCTATCTTGTTGCCGTGGACTTTCGGGTCGTATCCGTAGACCTGGTCGATCCGGACTCCGCGCGGGAACTCGATCTCGACTTTCGGCTCCACAGCGACCGGGGACAGGAGGCTCTGGACCTCTTTTGAAAACACCTTCTCGATGTCTTGGGCGTCGGCCACGAAATGGAACAGTCCGCGTCCGCTCTTTGCGAGAGTGCTGAGGAGGACGTGGTTCAAGTCCTGACCGACTCCGATGGTGGAGAGGTCGATGCCGCGGTCGTTATACGTCAGGGACCCGTTAGCGATCTGGTCCGGGTCGGTCACTCCCCGATTCGCGATGCCGTCGGTCAGCAGAATGACCCGGTTGGTCGCGTCCTTCCGGTACTGCTTGAGCGCCTCCTGGTATCCGAGCGACAGCCCTGCGTCGATGTTCGTGTAGCCTCCGGGCTGAATGCTGCGGATCGCGCTGTTGACGATTTGCTTGTTCGCCAAGCGCGTCGCCGGCAACAGGACCTGCGCTTCCGAGTCGAAGACGACGATCGAGAGCACGTCGGTGTCGTTGAGTTTAGAGACGAGGGTCAGCAGGGCCGCCTTCACTCGGGTCATCTTGTTCAGCTCGGCCATCGAGCCGCTCTTGTCAATGACCAGTGCGAGGTTGACTGAACGCCGGTCTTGTCTGTCGTTTATGAGCGCGGTGCTCAATCCCACTTGCAGGAAAGCGCTCCCTTCGGACATCGGGTCGCTGCTCCACCGGACGTCAAGCCCGACCGCCTCTCCCGCCCTCGGTCGGCCGATCTCGTGGCGGTGGTAGTTGACGAAGTCCTCGACCGCGATCTCCTGCGAAGATGGGATCACGCCCAAGTACCCCAGATAGCGGGTCCGTGCCGCCGAGGCGGTCGAGACGCCGTCTTGCGCGGTGCTGAGGCACGGCATGACGAGAAGAACGATCGACGCTGCCAGGGACGTGTTAAGACCTGCCCTTCGTGCGTTTTGCATTGTCTGTGACATACGGTTCACCCACTCCCCTCTGACCGATCGCACTCCGGCCTAAAGCCGCGTTCGGCGGCTCCGTTTCCAGGGACTCCTGCTCGTCGGACGCGCAGGGCCGGGGCGGAGTTACGCACAAGTGTCGAGCGCATCTTTGGATCCCTCATCTCTCGCAGAGGTGAGGCTTGAAATCTCTACTAAAGACCAAGTGGCTCGGAAGCAGAGCCGTTTGCATGGGACGCGGTTCCTTGGAGGCCGGAGAATATGGACGCGGGTCGCCACGCGGAGGTTGTCCCTGGATCCCACTCCCACGTCGCGCCCCAATCTCTTTCCTCGTCGCTCATCGATTTGAACATGTCGTCGTACCCGCCCTTGAGGAGCGTCTCCACCATTTCGCCGACGTCCGGACGCCCGGACGCCTCGTAGATCAGCGTGTAGATCTGGATGAGTTGCTCGACCAGCCCCGATCGGCAGACCTCCTTCACCGTCTTTCCCCCGTCCAGCCGCTCGCGAATGCTATCCACGGATGTCAGTTTTGTTCCCCAGGGGGGCACGTACGCCAACTTGCTCCACCATATATTTGCCTCGGGCACCTTCGGCTTGAGAATCAACTCGTCCAGCTCCTCGCGCCGGATCTTGAGCATCGCGCCCACCCACTTCCGGGCACGGATGAAGTCCGCGTCCATCTTTCGAACGAGGTCCGCTTCGGATCGCATCTCCAATCGGGCCAGTCGCGCGCCCAGCATGCGACCCTGCTCCTCGGCGATGAGGTCGTTGATTGCATCTTCCCCGAACACCTCCCACCCTTCGAGGTGCAGGTACTCGTAGCCGATGAAGAGCGTCCGCAAGGCGTCCTGCGACAGATGGCTGTACTTGACCCCGGTGGCCCAATGCATGACCTGCGTATAGTTTCGCCCCCCCCCGAAGATGTCGCTGTCCATCTCTGTGGAGAGATTGTCCGCTCCGATGAGAAATGGCGCGTCAATGACCCTGATGAGGCGGCCGTGTTCCCCCGCGAAATACGTCGCCCCGTAGAGCCACTCGGGGAGGCCCGGGAATTTCGCCCGGATGCTCTTGGGAACGTAGAGGCCAATGGCGCCGACCGGTATGCCCGCGATCCGGACCGGGAGGCCTTCGAATCCGTACGCCTTTCCGATCTTTGCGATCGCCTTCTTCGCGCTGGCCTCCGACGGTTGCTTCAGATAGTCGGCGAGGAAGTGATCCTTAAATCCTTTCAAAAAGTTCGTTCCCGCGACGCTCCCCACGCCGACCTTGGCGCGCCGCTGCGCCTCCATCCGGATGTAGCACAGCACGGCGTTCGCCTTGTCCGAGTCCGACACCCGGTCCACGATGTCCCAGTAGTCCGGCTTGGGCGCCGTGGTGACATCGACCCCGTCGGGGACTTCGTACCACAGCGAGTGTTCCTTCGGGACCTCCTCCATGTCGGGGGGAGCACAGACGATCTTCTCCAGCATGGCGTGGTTGTTGGTTTCGATGCTCTCGTCGACCTTCTTCTCCGGATCGACAACGACCTTCAGCACCTGGGCGCTGTTTGGGAGGAAGGGAGGCGTTCCGGACGGGGCCTTGACGTCCGTCTCCCACGTCACTTCCACGGTCTCTCCTTTCGCGAGCGGTTCCTGCTCGAGCAGGGAGTCCGTGACCTTGCGCCAGGGAGGTCCGGGATGATGGGAGATCACCGGGTCTGCGTACATGAGGCGCGCGAACCACTTCCCGGGCACATCCGCGTCGCCGGCATTGCGGATTCGGGCCACGATCCTCCACTCGTATACCTTGCGTCCCCCGACGGTCTTTTCCGTTCGTTTGCACGTCAGTTTCTCCACTCTGAGATCGCAGAGGTTCTTGTCCCGGGTCAGCGTGACGTCATATACCCACCGGTTGAGCCGGACCACTTTGAGCTTCGTGTTCTCGGAATTGGCCGTGACCTCGTGGACCCGGACCGTTAGGGTGATCTCGGACTCGTCGACGACCTTGACCATGTACGAGTAGGTGATGTCCGGATATTCCCGCAACAGCTGGCGACGGACCTGGCGGGAGAAAACCTCGCTGATCTGCGCGATGGACGTCACCCGGGCGGGGACTTCGAAACCCTCCGCCTTGAACTGACCGCGGAACGTCATGCTGCCCCGCGCCTTGCTGTTGGGCACCCTTAGTTCAATCGCGCCGAGGGTTTGCATCTCGAAGGTGAAAACCTCGCCATTGGGGTCCTTCCAACGGCCGGTAATATCCTGCGCTTCGGCGTCCGCTGCCGAGAGACACCCCATCACAATCAACGCCCAAGCCATGCCGGCGGTGTTCTTCGCGAGCCCTTTCTTGTGGTTCATCGTTCCTGATCTCATTTCATTCCTCCCATTCTCTCCCGCTCCCGCGAGACCGTACATGCCGCGCAATAGGCCAAGCGCCCGCTTAGCCTCGCTAACACTTTACACCAGGCGCGCATGCCCCTGCTCCGAACCCCACTCCCGACACACTTACGGGCTACGCCCGCTCGGCCGTATAATCGACACATGCTCGGGCCATGGGACCAGGCGTTGTTTCGGTGGATCAACGCGGGATGGTCGTCGCCGCTACTGGACCAGGTCTTCTGGTTCTTCAGCATGGGGATCAAAGAGACCTGGGTGCGGGTCGGCTTGGCCGGCGTCTTTCTCTTCCTGCTCATCCGGAGGCGCGCCCGGGCCGCCGCGATCCAGGCCATGTTCGCCTGGCCGCTGGCGAACGAACTGGCGGACGTTTTCAAGCACGGGTTTCAGGCCGCGCGCCCTCACGCGGACGCCATCTTCAGGGTCTCCGAGTTGACCAGTTACGGCACCATGTCAGCGCACGCGGCGACGATGGCGGCGGTCGCAACGGTGATGACGCTTCGGCTGGGGAGGTGGGGGCTGCCGTGGATACTCGTCGCCTTTCTTACCGGGCTCTCAAGGGTTTATGTGGGAGTTCATTACCCTTCGCAAGTTGCGCTCGGTTGGCTGGGAGGCTTCGTGTGCGGGTGGGTGATAGTGAAAACCTGGGACGCGATAGTGCGCCTGCGGCGACGGCGCGCTCAACGCACCGGCTGAGGCCCGCCGACGTCCAGGTTGCCCAGCGTCCGGGCCGGTTCGCCGTCCTGCCAAAAGATCACGGTTTCCAACTCGCTGTTCTCACGAACCGCGCGAAGTACGCCCTCCAAAATCGTGCTGTCGTTGTCGGTGCCGTAACCCCGCTCGAACAGGTTTCGAAACTCCAGTTCCGCGCCGCCGGTTCGCAGCCGGATCTCGAGTAGCCGCGCGTCCGGCGCAATCTTCGATCGCTGCAAGAACCCGTTCACCGCCTCCAGCACCGGGTCGGCGCCGGGCGCGATTTCAACGTCCTCAACCGACCACTGGGTCTCCCCCCCCACGACGGAGACGAGCGGCACTTTCACTGTCAAGAGTTGCGCGGGCACGCCGTTCTCGTCGGGCTTCTGAACTTCCGGCGTCGCCGGTTCCAGCCGAGACGGTGGGCCGGTCTTCGCATAAATGAACAGCCCGAAAAAGAGCGCCAGCGCGACGCCCGCCGCCATCCACAGAACCGGCCTTCCGCTGCGGTTTCTCCTACGCTTCATTACCGATGTACACCTCAATCCCTTTGACGATCGCTTCCGCCACAGCGCGCTGGAACTCCGGTTCGAGCAGCCTCTTTCGGTCCGTGTCATTGTTCAGGTACGCGATCTCAACGAGCACCCCCGGCATCTCGATGCTGCGCAGCACTGCGAACCCTTTCTTCTCGCCTCTCCAATGGACCGTATAGTCGCTCATCGCTCCGTTGCTGGGCAGGCCGCTCACTTTGGAGATTTCACCCAAGATGCACTCCGCCAGCAGTTTCGAGTCGGTGTCGTCGGAGTGGTAGTAGGTGAACGTGCCCGACCGGCTGTTCGGCGTCGGGTTCGAGTTGAAGTGGATGCTGATGAAGAAGTGCGCTTCGCTGGCGTTCGCCATCTCCGGCCGGTCATAGACGCCGACATGATAATCGTCGTTCCTGGTCATCACCACGGTGCTGCCGCTTTCAGAAAGCAGGTCGGCCACGATGCGGGCGACCGCCAAATTCAGGTCCTTCTCGTCCAGCCTCTCGCCGTCCTCCTTGTGCTGCGCGCCGGCATCGCGCCCGCCGTGGCCCGGGTCCACCACGATTGTTTTCTCGGCCAGCGAGCCGTAGGCGTGCTCCGCCCTGACCAGGCGCACCACAAGTTCCGAGTCTCGAGCGGACACGTGCACTCCCATCGGCCGCTCCAGTTCGAGCCGCAGCCGCAGGCCCCCGCCGCCGCGCTCCACGAGCTCGGCTGACAGCACGACGCGGCCGCGCAAAGATGTCTGCTGCCATCCTTCCAAGCGCTCACCGCTGGGCAGGTCCACCCAAAAAACCCCGTCCGGGTCGCGGTAGGCTGCGAGTTTGCCGGGCGCCGGCCCCTGAAACGGCAGGCGAATCACAGTCCTCTCTTCAGTGTCAACCTCCAGGATCGGTTCGCCCAGGAGCAGCGGGGCCGGCTTTGGAGGAAACTCGATCGCCTCGATCGGCACGGTGGAGGCGCCGGTCCACCGAAGGATCGGCCGCGCCGGGTCGCCGGCCACCTGGGACACGTTCGGTTCTCCCTGCACCTGGGCCACGACCCTCACCGTGACCGGGTCGAACTGGGCGTAACGCACTTCGCCGGTCACTTCCGGCGGGTCGTTTGGGTCCAGGCGGGCCGCCTTGATATCGAACGCCACGCGCTTCGGGCCATCCAGGACCAGGAAGGAGCGGGTCACCGGCAGCGTCCCTTCAATCTCGATCCGGTCCACTTTTACGGTAATGCGTGTGATCTTCGAGTAGACCTGCAGACGCTGCTCCTGCGTCCACTCCGAGAGGCCGCCGGCGGCCTCAACCACGGTCCGCAGGGGCAGGTAGGGCCGCCCGTCCAGGTCGCGGATGAAGGTTTCTACGACTAATCCGTGAACCGACACTCGGGCCTCGTCGCCGTCGGACTCCACCGTCCAGCCGATCCGCCCTGCTTCAGAGACAGGCAGGAAGCACTCGTCGCCGACGCGTAGGGCCGGGGCTTCGAGCGCGGGCAGGCGATGTGCGTAGGAAAGCGTCACGGGAACCGGCCCGTCCTGGCCGGCTGCCGCTGACATTGCCATCCCTGGCAGCAAAGCGATCAGCGCGCTCCGCATGCTTCCTCTTCCTTATGATTCCGTGCGTGCGGAATCGTGTCGGTTTACCTATCAGGTTTTCGCAACGGCGGTGCCGGTTGCCTCCAACGCTGACTCCGCCAGCGACCTAAGGACCGACCTCCACTCGTCCGCGTCGTTCGGGCTCACAAGTATGTCGTCGTGACCGTCCAGGCTATAGGTGATCCGCAACGTATCCCCTTCGGCCGGCTGGATCGCCGCCATCGGCATGCCGACGGAGCAGACGAAATCCGCGACGTGCTGATCTTTCTCCACGCCTTCCGGGTCGCGCTCCGATTCGGGACGAAGTTCAACCCGGATGGGTAGAACTACGGGAGCCTCCGGGTCAATCTCGGGCCGCACCGAGACGGATAGTTCGATCGTGTGCCGTGCGATGAGACGCGGCAGGTCTTGCCGGTAGCCGGCGGCGTAACCGAACGGAACCTGGTGGTGCACACAGATGCCTAATTCCTCGGCGAATTCGCCGATCGCGTCCGCGACGCTCCGCTCGACCTCGTTCCGAACGAGGTTCCCCTTCGGCTCCAGGGGCGCCGTCTCTGCCCAGCGGATGACGGATTCCACGGCCTGAGTGTCCCCTCGGTCGTCGAACTGCAACTTGGCCGAAAAGCCCGGCCGCTCGAACCGCAGCATGCCGCGCCCGCCCATCTGATCGGCCTCCACGCACGGCAGGTCGGCGTTTCGGTACAGGTCTCTGATCCCTGCGCTTATGGAGTCGGTCTCAAATATGAGCACAGGCCGGGCGTCGACGTCGTCCTCCGCAACCAGAACGGCGAATGCGGGCTTGCTCAATTCGACCTGAAGCGATGGAATTCTGGGCTCCTGGGCGAACAGTCGCTTCCGCGCGGGACGCAGGAGCAGCCGCATACCCGGAAGCCGCGAGAAGTGCTCTACGACCAAACGATGACCTGATTCAAGAACGAGACGATTAGGTTGAAACGACAATCTCTCCTCCATTCCTTAAGCGGTAGACCGGCTGCGTCGCCGCAGTCAAGTCCCTCGCATTATATCATGCCCTGGAGAGCATTTTGCCCTGCGCATCCGTCCTTTCGCACGGATAGGCATCAGAAACCGAGGGTAACTGGAGGAGGGCTACATGGAAAGGGGGGTTTTCAGAGCGGGTCTTGCGGAGGCGCTGGGCGTTTTCTTCCTCGTGTTTGTCGGCGGATCGGCCATCTGCATGCACGAGTACCAGATTCGTGACCTCAGCATTAGTGGGGACTCACTTCGCGTGGTCCAGTACATGGGGCTCCTGGGCATCGCCTTCGCCCACGGATTCGCGCTTACGGTCGCCGTCTACATGACCGCGGGCCTCTCAGGGGGCCACATCAACCCGGCCGTGACGATAGGCCTTTTGGCTATCGGCAAAGTGGAGTTTCGCCGCGCCGCAACCTACGTTTTCATGCAGCTGGGTGGCGCCGTGGCGGCGGGCATCGCCGTGTGGGCGATGTTCCCCGGGTTCCGAGAGATGATGCCCTATCTGGGCACGCCGGAATATGACGCCGACAAGATGAGCATGGTCAAGGCTATCGGCGTCGAGTCACTGCTCACGTTCCTGCTCATGTTCTCCGTTCTGATGACGGCTGTGGACCCGGCGCGCAGGGCGAAGCAGATGTTCGGGCTGTGCATCGGCCTCACGCTTTTCTTCTGTATCTTGATAGGAGGCCCCTACACCGGCGCGGCCCTCAATCCCGCCCGCCATCTCGGCACGGCGCTCGTCAGCGGGCAGCCCCAGTTGCTCGCCCAAGTGCCCACCTATGTAGTGGGCCCGATCCTCGGGGCGCTGGCCGCAGCCCTCCTCTACCGGTTCCTTCTGCGGAGCAAGGAGGAGGCGCAGTCCGGTTGAGGGGGCACTCGAGGCGCTCGTTCGCCTGCCGCCGCGGCTCTTAGGGGCGGCGCTCGGCACTGGGGAACGGGTTTGCCCGGGCCGAGCGTACGGCTTACGGGCACCGGCGGCCCGGTTCCCGCACTCTGAACCTGTGCCGTCGCGCTCGAAATGGGGAATAAACCTATGAGGATTTGGAATAGTTTGAGAACGGCGAGGGGGAGTCAGCCGTCAAACGAACCGGAGAGCTTATGAGACGATTCGCCTGGATACTCGTTGGACTCACGGCCGCCGCGGCGTTCGCGCCCGCCCAGCCGCTCGACAAGGACGCAAAGCAGGCCATCCTCGACGCCATCGGCCGGCATGTGAAGGTCCGGGCCTATGCGAGCGGGGTGGACTTCGCGAAATGGGACGACCTCGTAGCGGAGCATCGGGAAGACTTCTCGGAGGTCGAAACGCAAGAAGAGTTGGCTGTTGCAGTCAACCGCGCTTTCGACGAGTTCGGCCTGTCCCACCTGCGCCTTCTCACGCCTTATGCCTCGCGAGTGCAGCGCACCGGACAGGGCGTAGGCATCGGAATCCGCGCTCGTGCCGACGAGGGCGGTGTTCGCATCGTTTTCGTGCTGCCCGACAGCCCGGCTGACAAGGCGGGATTGAAGGCGGGGGACCTGATCACGCACAAAGATGGTGAACCGGTCCTGTCCCCTGAGCGGTTGCGCGGCGATAAGGGCACACAGGTGACGCTCTCGCTCGAACGGCAGGACGGCTCGAAGATCGAACTCACCATCACGCGACGAGCGTTCAGCACGCTGGTGCCGGACGAAATGAAGTGGCTGGACGACAAGACCGTGATGATCCGGGTGCACTCGTTTGCCAGGGGCTACGACCGGAAACAGATTGACGAGTTGTTCAGCGACGCGGTGAAGGCCGACCGCATGATCCTCGATCTTCGCGCCAATTCGGGGGGCCAGACCCTCAATCTGTTTCACCTGGCCGGCAAGGTGGTTGCGCCGGGAACCCCCATGGGCAAGTTCATCATGCGCAATCACGCGGACGATTTTCTGAAGGAGCATCCCGAAGGCGGCGACGATCCGGTGGACGTGGCGGCGGAGTTCGGCTTCCCCATTTTCGCGACGGGCGGTTCGAACGCCCAGACGTTCGGCGGCGACCTGGTCGTCCTGATTAGCGGTGGATCGGCGAGTGCGTCTGAGATCTTCGCCGCCATGATACAGGACCAGGAACGGGGCAAACTGGTGGGCGTGCAGACCGCCGGCGCCGTGCTCGCCTCGACGTTCATGCCCCTTCCGGAGAAGTTCTCGCTGCAACTGCCGCTGATGGAGTACGTCACACATGGGGGCCGGCGCCTGGAGGGCGAAGGTGTGAAACCGGACGTGCTCATCGAAAGAACCCTCATAGCAAACGACGCATCGGCAATCAAGGCGGCGCTGGAGGTGCTCGACGGCGGCAAGAAACCTGCCGGTGCCGTGGGGAACCCTCCGCCCAGAGCGGCCTGAGCGGGCCGGAGAGGCAGTCGTTTGCCGCCCGCGTCCCTTCCCCGGGGCGAGGCGAACGCGACACCGCGACCGGGTTGCAAGGTCGGGCACCTGAGCGCCGTCGCCCGCGGACTGGTCTATCGCCTACGGCGCCGAACCAGCAGCAATACCGATGCGCCGACGGCGAGAACTGTCAATGTGCCCGGCTCGGGCACGGGAACGATTTGAATGCCGTTCACAAATGTATCGGGCCACGGGCCTGAAACGGTTACGGCCAGCGTCCCATCGCCGACAGATACTTCGTGAATCGAGTGTGTTATCAAGTGCTCGAAGCGGTTTCCGGGCATCGGACCGGTCACGACTTGCGGGTTCTGACTCGTGGAACCCGCGACGAACACTTCGGCCGGGACCCACTCGCCGATCGGTTTGACGGCGTACGTATAGACGGTATACGGTCCTGTGGGAAGACCGCTGAACGTATAAGTGATCGGCTCGCCCACGTTTGCTGCGTCATTCAAGAGCAGCATATATCCGCCCGTGTTCCCTTCGAAACGCCACCCGCCGCCCGAGCCGATTCCGCCGGTGGCCAGAATCGTCACATCCGTGAGCCGTCCGCTCAGGTCATACAACCGCTTTGGGGTAGACGGACCGGTCCGCCGACGCGATTCCACCTGCCCGGCTGGCCTGCGGCGCCTGGGAACGCATCGCTCGGCGCGCCGTTCCCTATCTCCGGCGACCCGGAACCAATATCGAGATCGATATTAAATCCGAGCAGTTGCGCGAACGCCCCGCCGGGGGCTGCGATTGCCGCCCCGATCGCCAACGCCGTCCAGATTCTCCTTCTCTGTCTCATCTTGTCACGCTTCGCTCCTGTCCCTCCAGGCCCGCCTCACTTGCCGCAGCCGCTCTCCCGGACCTCCGAACCTCCGAACTTCCGAACCTTTCCCAAGCCTACACTCATGGTCGCACCGCTACCGTCCGGTCGCTCGCACCCCTTGTCAGGTCTTGGACCCCCTCCGGGACCGTTTTGTTCCAATACGCCATGGCCAGCCGATCCCTCGCGCCTACGCTCCCATCCTGCGCCCCCGCGCCCGAGCGAGGCACAACGGGCCACCGAGCGGAGATTCGGTCTCTCCCCCGCCCCGCCCGGCACAAGTACGGGGCTTCGCGTCCCCCACGGGTCGGGCCCCGGCCGCCGGCGATTCCCATCCCAGGCGCAAGTCCGCAAACTGACCGGGCCGCCTGCCGCCGCGGCCGCGCGAAGGACGGTATGCGTACTGACACTAAACATCTTCCGGCCGTAGGAATATGCCAACATTGACCGAAGGAGGCACACTCAGATGGCCGCAGTGATAGAAGCAAGGCTCGTTGAGCCGACACCATTGGCCGACAAGGTTTTCAGCACCGAGCGCGTGGGCATAAGCCGCAGGACCCACGAAGAGCACTTCAAACTGTACCAGGGCTACGCCAACAAGACGAACGAGATACGAAAGGCGCTGGCCGAGCTGGGGGCCGACGCCTCGAAGGCGAACCAGATCTACAGCCTAATCAGGGCGCTGAAGGTGGACTACACTTTTGCCTATGGCGGCTTCATCAACCACACGGTCTACTTCGACATTCTGGGTGGAGACGGCGACTGCAAAGGTAAGGCCCGCAGCCTGATCGAACGGGACTTCGGCAGCCTCGACGCCTGGGCGGCGGACTTGAAAGCGACCGGTATGGGGGGACGGGGTTGGGCTTGGCTGGCCTACGACCACGAGGAGAAGACGCTCTTCAACTATATCGGCGACGCGCAGAACAGTTATCCGGTGTGGAACTGCACGCCGATCCTGGCCCTGGACGTGTACGAGCACGCTTATTACTTGGACTTCGGCACCGCCCGCGCGAAGTACATTGACGCCTTCCTCCAGGCTGTGGATTGGGACGCCGTGAACCGGCGGCTGGCAGCCGTCGCCGGTTGATTCACGTGTCGAAAGCCGAGTCGGCGCCGGGGAACTTTCCGTTCCCGGCGCTCGTCCATCGTGTGAACGGCCTTGAGGCGGCCGCACCGGCTGCCGGGAACCTGCCCGCATCCCTGCGGGTGCTGAGGAGACTGATGTGAGCGTGAGACGCGGATTCACTTTGATAGAGATGCTGGTTGTCATCGCTATCATCGCGATTCTGGCCGCGCTTCTGTTTCCCGTGCTAACGCAGGCGAAAGAACGGGCAAAGACCACGGCCTGCTCCAATAACCTGAAACAGTTGGCGCACGCTGTACAGATTTATCTGGACGATTACGACCAGCGGTTTCCCCTGGCGGTTACGTTGGATGTGGCCGCCGGAACCTACCGGACCGGCGAGTTCAGCGAGTTTCCGAACGCTTGGCGCTCCTCGCAGACCGGGGCGAGGCACGCAGAGAACCGCACTCACTGGAGCAGCGCCATTTATCCTTACATAGAGAACCACGGCATCTACGCCTGCCCCAGCGGCGCCGACGACCGGCTGCCGGGCGTGCCTGACTACGGTTCGCCCCTGGTGCCGCCTCGATACGTCTCCTACACCTATAATGGCCTTCTCCATTCCTATCCGGCCTCGAGCGTGGCCGCTCCCGACGACCTGCCCCTTTTCTGGGAGGGGCTGGGCAAGGTGAGGGTCGAGGGGTTTGCCGTCTCCAGTCCCCAACTCAACTGCACGGACCTCGGCGCGGTCTGCTTCTATGTGCCGGGTTCGGCGCCCGGCGGAACGCTGATGCCGAACCTGCGGTCCCAGTGGGTACACAACAAGGGCGTGATCTTCACGTTTGTCCGGACGGGCGCGAAGTTCCGGAGGCTGGGCGCCCAGGTCCAGCCGCTGACGACGGACCGGCTCCGGGACCCCTGGGAGACCTACGACGCAGGGGGCATCGGCCAGACCCAGTGGCTGACGCCGGGCGCTTTCCGATATCCGTACCTGTTTCGGCCGGACTACGCCTTCGACGAGTAGGGAGCGGAGCCCCCCGGGAACCTGGTCCGTCCCCCGTTCGTAATGGTTTAACCAACAGGGTTCGCACCGGGCTGCTTGTTTGGCGCGATCTGTGATATACTGTTCGGACTGGTTGCGGGCGGGGCCACCGGGCTCCGCTCTGAGCATTCTGCGTACTCGATAGATTGCCTGCAACTCTCTGTAGGAGGAACCATAAAATGCGTAAACGAGCGTTCACGCTCATCGAACTGCTGGTGGTGATCGCGATCATCGCGATCCTGGCAGCTATCTTGTTCCCGGTGTTTGCCCAGGCTAAAGAGAAGGCGAAGCAGACGCAATGCGTCAGCAACATCAA
>JADFGT010000006.1 GCA_022567555.1 Armatimonadota bacterium
GGGGCAGGATGGGGGTGCAGTCCAGACGACCGGCGCAAGCCGAAAACTGAAAACTGAAAACCTATCCCCCCCGTCCGAACCTCTCCGGAAGAAGCCGCCCCAAGGTCGTCTCAACGACCGTGCCGTCCTCGTCAACGCGGATAACCGCGCAATCGTTCGGTTGCGGCGCGAACTCAGCGAGCACTTGCAGGCACGCACCGCAGGGCGGCGCGCCGTCCAGAGTTGCAATCGCGCAGGCCGAAAGAGTGCGGAGTCCCGCCGCAACCATCGCAGCCACCGCGTTCCGTTCGGCGCATACTGTAAGGCCGGATGAGACGTTTTCGACGTTGCAGCCGGAGTAGATCTTGCCGTCTCCGCCGAGAACCGCAGCGCCGACCGCGTAGCGTGAATAGGGCGCATACGCCCTCGCACGAGCATCCAATGCCGCCTTTATGAGCCGCTTCTTCATGGCTTGAAGTAAACGATCGTCACGCCGGAGCCGCCCTCTCCCGGGCCGCCCTCGCGCACGCTTTCTACGTCGTCCTGCGAAGATAAGAACTGACGAACGACCGACCGCAGGACTCCTTCTCCTTTTCCGTGCACAAGACGAACGCGAGGCAGGCCGGCGAGGGCAGCGTCGTCGAAGAACCTTTCCAACGCTTCTGTGGCCTCCTCCACGCGCATGTTGCGCAAATGGAGTTCAGTTGCGGCGTTCTGCGCCTTTGAAACGGACAGCGACTCGCCCCGCCGTCCGCTCTTCTTTGAAGGCTCCTCCTCGGTCACCGGTTCGAGGTCTTCAGGCGCGACGGTCAACTTGACTATTCCGATCCGGACGACGACCTTCCCCGATGTTTTAACGTCCACAACCCTGCCGACCTGCCCGTGGTCGCGCAGTTTCACGGACATGCCGCGCTCGATTCTCTGCGGCGGGCCTACGCGCCCGGCGGCCGCGACTTCGTCGCGGGAGGCCCGCAGGTTATGTTCGATGCCTCGGGCGCGCTCTAAGATTTTCTCGCGCTCACTGCCGGAGACGCCGCCTTCCTGCGATACGCTCTTCAGGTCTTCCAACAAAGAGCGGTACTGTTCGCGGGCTTCACGTATCGCTTCCAGAACGCGTTCCTCCGCGTTCTGCCGCGTTTTCTTCATCTTCGCCTGCCACGCTTCGCGCTCCTTCGCGAGCGCCGCGCGCTCCTCGTTCAAGGCAGCCTTCGATTCTTCCGATTGCTTTCGGTCCTCGCGCGCGCCTGCAATCAGCGCGTCCAGAACCGCCGACTTGTCGCGCTCTTCCGAGGCGCTTACACCGAGGTGCCGCTCCGCCGCCTTCACTACGTTCTCAGGCAAACCGTAGCGCAATGAGATCTCGAGCGCGTGGCTCGCACCGGACGCGCCGGGAATCAACACATAGGTCGGCCTGAGCGTCTCCATGTCGAACTCGGTGGCCGCGCACGAGAACCGTTCGCTCGCCTGGGCGAAGTTCTTCAGTTCGCCGAAGTGCGTCGTCGCCGCAACGACCGCGCCGCGCTCCGTCAGCGATTCAAGGATCGCCCTGCCGAGCGCGGAGCCTTCGCGCGGGTCGGTCCCCGCCCCGATCTCATCCAAAAGCACCAGGTCGCCGACCTTCGCTCCCTTGAACACCTCTGCGATGTTCGTGAGGTGTCCGCTGAACGTCGAGAGCGACTGCTGCAAACTCTGTTCGTCTCCGATGTCCGCCCAAACGCCGGAAAAAGGTCCGTACTCGACGCTTCTCGCCGGCGGGAAGATTCCGCAACCGATCATCAGGGCGTAAAGCCCGAGCAGTTTCAGTGTCACAGTTTTGCCGCCGGTGTTCGGCCCGGTCAGCAGGAGAGAACGGAAGCGGCCCCCGACGGCGACCGTGATCGGCACGGACTCCTCTCGCGGGATCAGGGGATGGTGGCCGTCGGTAATCGAGAAGTAGGCGCCCTTCTTCAGTTTCGGCGCCTCGGCTTTCCGGTCATAGGCGTAGCGCGCGCGGGCAAAAATGCAGTCGAGTTCCGCGAGCGCCTCTATCCCCGTCAGAATCTCTTGGGTGTGCTCGCCGACGCTGTCGGACAACTTCCTTAGAACCCGCTCGACCTCCTCTCTCTCCTCCGCCTCGACCTCGCGCAGCCGGTTTGCATCCGCCACCATCTGCTCCGGCTCCACGAAGAGCGTCTGGCCGGAGCCGCTGGTGTCATGCACGATCCCCGGCACTTTGCCGCGATACTGCGCTTTCACCGGCACCACGTAGCGGCCTTCTCTGAGAGTGTAGATCGGTTCCTGTAGATAGGTCCTTAGCGGGCCCGCGACCATGGACTGCAGCCGGGTCGCCAGTCGCCGCTGCCTTGTGCTCAATTGGTTCCGGAGGCTGCGCAGCTTGGGGCTCGCCGAACTTAGTACATCGCCTTCCGGACCGACCGCTTCCTTCAACGCCTTCTGCAGTTCGGTGATGTAGGCAAGGTTCTCTCCTACGCGCCAGAGCGCCGGGGCACGCTCTCTCTCAGAGACGAGGAAGGCGCGCAGGCGGGCCATTGCGCCGAGTGTTTCAGCCACGCGAAAGAGGTCCACACCGGAAAGCAGGGCGCCCTTCTCCGCGGCGGCGACAGGTTCCCGCACGTCTCGGGTAGCACCGTATTCGGGCGGCTCCTCGTTCGCGGTGATTTCTGTCGCTTCGGCCGTTTGGCTCACGCGCTGCTCTATCAGGGCCGGGTCGAACGTGGGCCGCAGTTCCAGCACCGCTTCCGACCCCAGCGTCGTGCGGCATCGCTCCGCGACCAGCGCAAGAACGAGGGGCAGTTCCAGAACCCGCTCCGCGTGCGGGCGTTCTTCGGGCACGGCTTGATTCTGGCATCCGCACCTCCCGGCAGACCGTGCGCTGCTCAGTCCGGCAGAGCCCTTGCGCGAAAGGAGGGCCGCCCGGCGTGTAGAATGCTCCCCGGTGAATTCGGGGCGATATGCGATCACGTTCCCAGGCCAGGGCTCTCAGAGACCGGGCATGGGAAAGGAGGTGTTCGATGCCGGCGGACTCGGGCGGCAGGTGTTCTCGGAGGTCCAAGAAGCTCTTCAGATGGACGTCGCGGCCCTCTGTTTTGAGTCGAATGCCGAAACCCTTCGCCGCACTGACAACGCGCAGATCGCTCTGTTCACGGTTTCCGTGGCTATGTACCGTGCCCTCGCAGAAGCGATGGACGCGGCCGGACACGGGCCGCCCCGGCCCGTCGCGATGGCCGGGCACAGCGTGGGTGAGTATTCGGCGCTCGCCTGCGCGGGCGTCCTCAGCGTGCAGGACGGGGCGAGGCTCGTCCGGCGTCGAGGCGACCTGATGGCGCGCGCCGGGGCTCTCAGGCCGGGCGGCATGGCGGCCGTGCTCGGACTGGACGCCGCCGTTGTGGAGAGCGCCTGCGCTGAAGTATCGCGCAAGGACCATGAGGTGGTGACTGCAAACTACAATTGTCCGGGACAACTCGTGATTTCCGGCGACAGGGCGGCCGTGGACGAGGCGTGTGGGCGTCTGAAAGAGTCGGGCGCGAAAAGGTGCATGCCTCTGAATGTGAGCGGCGCTTTCCACAGCCCTCTGATGGGCGACGCGGCGGCCGCAATGGGAGAGGCGCTCCGCCGGACATCGTTTTATGCGCGGCCGGGAACGACGCCGGTGATCAGCAACGTGGCCGCCGAGCCGGTTTCGGACCCGGACGGATGGCCGGCCCTGCTGGAACGGCAACTGCTCTACCCCGTGCGGTGGGAGCAGTCGGTGCGCCGGGCAATCGAGATGGGTGCGGAACTGTTCATGGAATGCGGCCCGGGCGAGGTGCTTTCCGGGCTTCTGAAGCGTATAGACAGCGGCGTGCGGTCTCTGGCTGTGCAGGACCCGGACTCGGTCGCTGAGGCGGTGTCTGCGGTCGGAGGCGTGCCGGCATGAGTCTGGACGGTCGCGTGGCGCTGGTCACCGGCGCAAGCCGAGGCATTGGTAAGGCCATTGCCCTCCGGTTCGCAGAGGCAGGCGCCGATTTGGCCTGCGCGGACGTGGTATACGGCTCAGCATCTGAGCCGGGTAGGGACGCGACGGCCGAGGGTGTGCGCTCCGCGGGCCGCAAGGCGCTGTGTATCCCCTGCGACGTCGTGCAGTATGAACAGGTTAAGGCGGCGGTGGAGGGTACTCTGCGTGAGTTCGGAAGGGTGGACATTCTGGTGAATAACGCCGGGATTGCAAGAGACCGGCTGATTCTGCGCATGACCGACGACGACTGGGAACAAGTGATGCACGTGAACCTGAAAGGCGCCTACCACCTGATCAAGGCGGTGGCCCGGCCGATGATGAAGGCCCGGTACGGCCGGATCATAAACATCGCGAGCGTCGTAGGAATCTCGGGGCAGGCGGGCCAAGCGAACTATGCAGCGAGCAAGGCCGGCCTCATCGGGCTCACGCGCAGTGTTGCAAAGGAGTTCGGCGGCCGGGGTATCACTTGCAACGCAATCGCGCCGGGATACATTGAAACCGATATGACCGAGGACTTGTCGGAGGAGATGCGAAATCAGATTGTTCAGAACGCGCCGCTGCAGAGGTTGGGTCACACGGACGATGTCGCGGGTGCGGCGTTGTTCCTGGCCGGCGATGATGCATCGTACATCACCGGCCAGGTACTCGTGGTGGACGGAGGTCTAACGCTATAGTGATAGGAGGTTGACGGAAGATGGCTCAGGTAGAGGACTTGTTCGCGGCAGATGAAGCCGGCACAAAAACCGATGTTGGAGAGGAAAGTGAGGTGAACAGAATGGATGAAGAGCAGATACTTGCACGAGTGAAGAAGATCATTGAGGCTGAACTCGGCCGGAAAGAGGAGGAGGTCACTCCTTCCTCGTCATTCACGGAGGACCTCGGAGCCGATTCGCTCGACGTCGTCCAAGTAGTAATGGCCCTGGAGGACGAGTTCGGCATTGACATCCCGGACGAGGACGTCGAAGCTATGCGGACGGTCCAGAATGCCGTGGACTACATAAAGTCCAAGGCCGGCGAGGGCGCGGCCCAATAGATTGGGTGGCACCGACCGGAGGGATACTGTTGGACGATGAAACCTGCGCGATGGTCTGGAAGGCCGGGATGAGTGCGGATTAGCGTGCGGAACCCAGCGTCGAAATGACACGAGAACTCCTCTCCGCCGGCAGGGTCGTCATTACCGGCCTGGGCGCTGTCACGCCGATCGGTAATGACATGGAGACGTTTTGGCGCGGCGCCGTGGCCGGAAAGAACGGCGCAGGCCCCATGACCCTGATTGACGGGAGCCCTTTCACATCGCGCATTGCTGCGGAGGTCAAGGACTTCCATCCTGAGTCTTGGATGGACGCGAAGGAGGCGCGCCGCCTTTCACGATTCCTGCAGTTTGCAGTGGCGGCTTCCGACATGGCTATCGCGGACGCCTGTCTTGATCTGAAATCCGAGGACCGCGAACGGATCGGCGTGCTCATCGGGTCCGGAATCGGCGGCTTGGATATTTTGTCCGAGCAGCACGCGAAGCAGTTGAAGTCAGGCTCCGGCCGTGTCTCGCCGTTCTTGGTCCCGTATATGATCCCGGACATGGCCAGCGGCTATGTCTCTATCCGCCACAATCTGAAGGGGCCGAACTCGTGCGTCGTTACCGCCTGCAGCACCGGGGCGAACGCGATTGGAGACGCCGCGCACGTCATTCTGCGAGGAGAGGCCGACGTGATAGTATCAGGCGGAGTGGACGCGGCTATCACGGACATCGGTGTCGCCGGGTTCTGTGCGGCGCGCGCCATGACCACACGAAACGACGATCCGAAGAAGGCCAGCCGGCCGTTCGACAAGGAGCGCGACGGGTTTCTGATTGGCGAAGGCGGCGGCGTGCTCATTCTCGAATCCATTGAACATGCGAAGGCGCGGAACGCGAAGATTCTGGCCGAAATCGTGGGCTATGCGCAGACCGCTGACGCTTTTCACATCACTCAGCCTGACCCCAAGGGGGATGGAGCGGCCCGCGCGATGTCGCTGGCCATTCGGTATGCAGGCCTGAAACCGGAGCATATTGACTACATCAACGCTCACGGTACGAGCACTCCGTTCAACGACAGGATCGAAACGGTGGCGATACGGCGCGTGTTCGGCGAGCATGCCGACCGGCTCGCAGTGAGCAGCACGAAATCCATGATCGGCCACACGTTGGGCGCCTGCGGGGCACTCGAGTCAATCGTCTGCGTGAAGGCCCTACAGAACGGAGTCGTTCCTCCAACCATCAACTATGAGCATCCGGACCCGGATTGCGACCTGGACTATGTGCCGAACGAGGCGCGTGAGATGCCGCTTCGGTATGCGATGAAGAACTCATTTGGCTTCGGTGGACACAACGTCACGCTCATCTTCAAACGGCCGGACGGCTAACATGATCACGTCTGCGAGGCGCAAGGCCAACCTTCTCTTTGTATTGGGATGGGGCCTCACGCTGCTGAACCTCGCGGGCGTCCTTTGGGCCATCTACCTGCCGATTAAGTTGCGTTTGCTCCCCGAGCAGTTGGGCGGGCTGTTCTACGTCTCGAACACGGTTGAGTACGCGTTTTGGACGACCGCTTCCATCGCGGCGCTGGTCTTGATAGCATTGGCGCAAATACTCTTCATCTCGCGCCTGGTTGCACGAATGGTGGCGGACCTCCCGGAAATCGCGGGGGCCGAGGCGGCGTTGAAACTCGCCTGGATCACAGCGTGGCTGACCATCCTCTTCTGCACGCTGTCATTTCTTTATGACCTTCGCACGTACCGGCAGTGGCAGGACAGCCAAGCCCGTTACGATCAGGCGCTAAGGCCGTAGCAGCCGTGTCGTAAGGTTCGGGGCGTCCCGCTCCAACTCGCGAAGCCACCCCGCCATCGCCTTGGCGTTGAACCGGTTATTCATCTTCGGGCTGATCTGGGTCAGCGCCTGGGCCAGAGGGTTCGCAGCCTCGCGGTGGAGTTCAACATTGGTGTACTCGTCGCCGCGAACCAAGCGCAGAATCCGATGCGCGGTGGGCACGCGGCGGTCGCTCGGTATCGCTGCCGGCCAATCCAGGTGAATGGCAGGTGAAGCCAGAAGCATCGCGGTTACCGATATGGGCCGCACCATATTGATAATTGTTGCGCCTTCCCGCAGGCGATGAATCTGTTCGTTGACGGCTTCGAACGTCGGGTTCAGGAGAACTGCGCGCGAGAGGCTTGCGGTCCTGCCCAGAAGGTCCTCCACACCGGCTTCCCGAAGCCAATCGTGCCACCGTTCTCGTAGTTCATCTCCAAGGCCGAAGCAGAGCACGAGGGTGGTGGCGCCCTCGATCGCCTCCGATAAGTCATCTTGAGGCGAGATGCTTAGGGCAGCGTTTGTATCGCCGGCGAAGCACCGGGCGAGGCGCTCGAACAAATCCAGAGCTTCTGGGTGGATGTCACATAATTCGAGGTGTGAATCCGTCGGCCAGGGACAGTTGAATATTCCGGCCAGAACCGCCGCTCCACACCGCAGACTGCCCGCGCCGATGACCGACGTCTTTGCCGCCCACTCCATGCCGTCCCGATTGTACCGCCCGCGACTACCACGTCTCCTCGCCGATTCCCTCGACTTGACCCACTTGCAACTTCAGTTCCTCGCGCGTTTCGATTTTGGCGATCCGCCCGTCGCGAATATACACAATGCGGTCGCTCACATCAAGCATCTTTAGGTCGTGGGTCGCAGAGATGATTGTAACGCCTCGGTTGACATTCAAGTCGCGCAGTAGGTCAATGATCTCTTTGCCCGTCTTCAGGTCCAGGTTGCCTGTGGGCTCGTCGGCCAGAATGATTGCCGGGTCGTTTGCAAGTGCGCGGGCGATGGCCACACGCTGCTGCTGGCCGCCCGAAAGTTCGCTCGGCCGGTGGTGTAGGCGGTCGCCGAGGCCGACCATCGTCAGAAGTCCGGTTCCCTTTTCGTCCGCTTCATCCGCGGCAAGGCCTGCGAACAGCATGGGCAGCGTGACATTCTCGAGCGCGGTCCGAACCTGGATCAAATTGAACGTCTGAAAGATGTATCCGATGGTGTGGCATCGCAGGTATGCCAGTTCTGCCGGTGAGAGTTGTGCGATGTCCACTTCGTTGATATAAACGCTGCCGCGGGTCGGTTTGTCCAAGCCTCCCACCATGTTGAAGAGCGTGCTCTTTCCGCTGCCACTGGGGCCCATGATGCTCACGTATTCGCCGCGCGATACGTCCAGGGTCACTCCGTGCAGGGCGTACACCTCGTGGTCGCCGAGCCGGTAAACCCTAACCAGGTCGCGCGTTCGCACGATCAGTTCGCTCTCTGCCCTTATCGCTGCCTCCGCCATCATGCGTGTCCTATTATTTTTCGAGGTTATGCCGGCCTGGGCCTGTAATTGCGGGGATGCATTTCGTCAATCGTCTATCGCCAGTCGCCAGTCGTCAGTCGTCAGTCCGCTCTCTCACACCTCCACTCTCAACGCTGTCGCCGCAGGCATGCGCGCGGCCTGGATCGCGGGCAAGACGGCCGCCACAATTGTCAAGAGCAGTCCCAGGCTCGCTGCCGTAACCGCGATCGGCGTCCAGGCGGACCGCAGGGGCTCCAAAGACCCGAAGCCCTCACCCAGTCCCCTAACGATTACAATCAGCCCGATACCCGCAAGCGCGCCCGCCACCGAAGACGTTAATCCGATGAGTGCCGCCTCTAAGAAAAAAACCTTCACGATGAAGCGGTCGGTAGCGCCGAGGCACTTGAAAGTACCGATCTCTTTGTATCGTTCGGTAACGCTCATAAGCATTGAGTTTGTGATGCCCACGAGACACATCAGTAGCGAAAGAAAGACGAGCCACTGTAGCCGATAGGACGCCTGCACCGACTCCGGGTCCGATTCGACCACGGGCGAGAGGGCTTGGCTCGTGCGGACGCTGGCATAGAATGCTATCCCCAAGAACACCCCCAGCGCGGTCGCCGCCTGGCGCAAGAGCCGGAGACGAACGCTCTTGACCGCCTGCGCGAACGCCACTCTCAGCGGTGGGTCTTGTTGGGCTCGAATCTTGGTCACTTCGACTGTATCTCCAGCGTGACGTAGCGGCGGCCGGCCAGAGTCTCAAGGAACGCCATCAGCGACGCCTCCGCCTCCAACTTTGTGATCTTGAACTCTTTCTCCAGTTTGCCGGCTATACCTGCACATGTGTGCTTGCCGTCGCATAGCCTCCAGACGAAGGCGCCGACCGGCTCCAGTTCGACCTCCTTCTCTCCGGGGGCCGGGAGGAACCGGCTCACCACCCTGAAAACCCCACCGCGGCTTTCCATGGGCACGCGCAAAAGAATGCTCCCGTCCTCCTGCTCTTCAAACTCCAGATTCGGATTGCGCACCGGCCGCGCCTTTCGAATCTGCCGGCGTGTGAACTGTGGGCGGCGGGTGAACAACCTCACGACAACCACTCCCACTCCGGTCCGAGGCCGGGCGCGTGCTCCGAATGCAGGACTATAAGATGGTTTCGCGCCGGATCGTGCCGCACCAGAGCAACGACCTCCCATCGGCGAGCCCGCGAGAGAAGTCCGGGCCGGCCCGACAGGCGCACCGCCCCGTCGCGCTCCTCGACCAGTTCGCTGAGCCCGGTCGCAGCCCTCGCCCAATCCGTCAGGCCGTGCCGGGCGATGAGTTGAGAGGCGAAACACCACCGGTCCGCCGCCACCTTCGCGCCTCGGCCGCGAAAGGCGAGCGTCGTGCGGCCGCTCAACAGTTTCCAGGATTCCAGGCGGTAATGCGCCGGAACTCGGACGCTCAAGCCGACTACAGACCAGGGCCAAAGCCCGCTCCCGAAAGTTTCCAGCGCCTCCCACAGGGCCCGGGCCTCCTGTTTGAAGGAGTCCTTTGCCCGGCCGGATCTTTCGAAGAGCATCACTCGGTTCGTTCCGGCATCGTGCCACATACGCCCATAGCCTTTGAGCCCCGCCCGCCAACGGAACTCCACGGAGCCGTCGTCGTTCGGGTCCAGTTCCCCCTTGAACTCCAGTTTTCGCCTGCGGGCGGCGCCCTCCAGGTTGCCGAAGTACTTCAGGACGCGTTGATTCAGTTGGCGGGGCGCGCGGCCCGCCTTCCAGCGAACCTGAATGGCGTCTTCGCGCTCGCCTTCCAGGCGGACATAGCCCTCTCGGTGTCCGCCCGAAAGTATGGCGGGGCGCCACTCGTCGCTAAGTGGGAGCGAGAAGCCCTGCCAGGCAAAGCGGGCTTCGGGCAACGGTATGGCTACCTCCTAATTCTCTTGCGGCTTCGGTTCCTCGCCGGGTTTCTCGTCTTCGGCGCCGGCGGCCATCGTTTCAATCTTGGCCTTCTCCAGGGCACGTTTGCCCTCTTCGATGCCCTTCTGGAACTCGCCCATGCCCCGGCCCAGGCCGCGCATCAGTTGCGGGATCTTGCTCCCTCCGAAGAGGAGCAGGACGACGATGCCGATGACGAGGACCTCATTCATCTGCAAGAACGCGAACATTGTTTCCATGGTTCTCCGTGTATCCTTTGGCGGATTCCCCTGATTATACGCCCGCAGCCCGCGAAAGAACAGCGTCGGCGCCCGAATCCCGGCGGCCGAGGCTCCCGGCAGTCCTCTCACGACCGCTCTCCGGCCGCGCTCGGACCAGATTGCCTGTCCAGACTTGCTAAACTGGCGCGATGGCCGGAAAGAAGCTGCAGAACCTGCCCAGCGTGGCCAGCCTGATCGAGAAGACGGAGTTCGCGTCCTTCCCCCACTCGATTTCGGTCGCGGCCGCACGCAAGGCGGTCTCCGACGCGCGCGAACTCGCGCGGGACGGGGAGACGCCGCCGGAAGCCGAGATCGCAGCCCGCGCCGTCGCTATTGCCCGTGACCTGGCTGCGCCGGCCTTCCGGCCGGTCATCAACGCGAGCGGCACGATCCTTCACACGGGCCTTGGACGGGCGCGACTCGCGCCTGAGGCCGCCGATGCGGTCGCAGCAGCCGCCGGGTCGCACATCAGCCTTGAGTTCGACCGGGAAACAGGAAAGCGCGGCGACCGGCAGACGGGGCTGAGACGCCTGCTGTGCCGCCTGACCGGGGCCGAGAGCGCCCTGGTCGTGAACAACAACGCCGCCGCCGTGCTGCTCACAATCAACACGCTGGCGGCAGGGAAAGGGGTGCTTCTGTCGAGGGGCCAGAGCGTGGAGATCGGCGGGTCTTTCCGCATGCCGGACGTGGTGCGCGTCGCCGGCGGGAGGCTGATTGACGTCGGCTGCACGAACAGGACGCGGCTGTCCGACTACGAAGGCGCCTGCGATGAGGAGACCGCCGCGATTCTCCGCTGCCACCCGAGCAACTTCAAGTTGGTCGGCTTTGTGGAGGAGCCGGACCCGAAGGAGTTGGCCGAAACCTCGCACCGGCTGGGCCTGCATCTAATTGACGACGTGGGCAGCGGCTGCCTGGTCGAGACCGAACGGTTCGGATTGCCCCACGAACCGACGATCGCCGAATCGCTGGCCGCCGGGGCCGACATCGTGACCGCCAGCGGAGACAAACTGCTGGGCGGGCCGCAAGCCGGGATCATCCTCGGCCGGAAGGAACTGGTCTCCCGCATCGTCCGTAACCCGATGGCCCGCTCAGTGCGGATCGGCAAACTGACGGCGGCGGGTCTGGAGGCCACGCTGCGGCTCTATGAGGAGGAGCGGGAGCTGGAGATACCGACGCTGCGCTATCTGGCGCGCCCGCTGGATGAGGTGAAGCGGCTGGCGCGGCGTTTGCGAAGCCGCCTTCGCGGCCGTGGCGTCCCCGCTTCTGTCGATAAGGGAACGTGCGAACCTGGCGGGGGGTCGCTTCCGGGCGTCACGCTGCCCAGCCACCGGGTTTCGGTCCAGGTGAAGAGCGCTGAGCGGCTGGCCCGCACACTGCGCCTCGGCTCGCCCACCGTGATCGGTTACATCGAGCGGGACGCATTCTGGCTCGACATGCGGACCGTTGAGCCGGAAGAGGTGCCGCTCATCGAGGATGCGGTCGTGGCCGCTTGGGAGGCGTCGTGACCGGCGAGGACGCCGAGCACGACCGCCTGAACGAAACGATCCGAGGTTTGGTCAGGGATATCGAGTCTCACAATCCGTCTCGCATAGGGCATGCCGAGCGGGTGAGCAGCAGCACCGTCGCGACCGGTTTCGAGATGGGGGTTCGGGATCATGAACTGCTCGCTCTAAGGTACGCGTCCGTGATGCACGACGTGTGGAAACTGCCCGTCAAACGCGAGATTCTGGAGAAGGCCGGACCGCTCGATGGCGCCGAGCGCTTGGATACGGTTGCGCTCCCGCTCGCCTGCGCCGGAGCGTTGAAGCGAAACAGGGGGTGGCAGTGGGCGGACTTGATGGGCCGCCAATACGTCTGGTTCGACGGCTCGTCGAAGCATGGTTTGAAAGGCGAAAATATCCCGCTCGGTTCCCGCATCCTCTTTGTTGCGACGGCCTTCGACGTGATGACTTGGGACCAGCCGTGGCGCAAGGCCCGTACCGAAGAGGAGGCGCTCGAAGAACTTAAGCGATGCGCCGGCGCCCAGTTCGACCCGGCGGTGGTCGAGGCTTTCTTGAAGGTACAACCGCTGCTGCAACCGATTCGTGATGTTTGAAGAGACTTTTTCTCAGGCCTGGCGGCTTCGATATGGTGATGGGCCGCCTGTTGAAGTTCCCGAGCTGGCGCCGCTTTTGAGACACCGCAGCGTGCGTAAGTTCTCAGACCGGCCCGTGCCGGAAGAGACGATGCAGGGGCTGATAGCGGCGGCCCAGAGCGCCGCAACCAGCAGCAATCTGCAACTCTATTCAATCGTAAGCGTGCAGGAGCCGGAACGCCGGGAAAATATTGCGAAACTGTGCGCGGACCAGGACCAGATACGCGATGCCGCCTGGTTCTTTGCGTTCTTGGTTGATCACTGTCGTCTGCGCACAGCCGCTGAGGGCGCCGGCCAAGACCCGGGGGGGCTCGATTACACGGAGTTCTATACGATGGCGGTCGTGGACGCGGCGCTCGCCGCGGAAAGGATGGTTTGCGCCGCCGAGTTTTTGGGTATGGGCATCTGCTACATCGGCGCGTTGCGCAACGATCCGGAAGCGATAAAAGAACTGTTGAAACTCCCGGACGGTGTGTTCGGTGTGTTCGGCCTGTGCATAGGCTATCCGGCGGAGGACTCCGAGGCGGAGATAAGACCGCGCCTGAGGCAGCATGCGATCTGGTTTCGTGAGGAGTACAACGCCGACGCGGAGACTGAGGAGTACGACGAGCGAATGCGCTCGTTTTATGTCTCTGAGGGAGTGAAGGGCGCGGTCACTTGGTCCATGCGCTCCGGCCGCCGCGTGGACGGTTTCCACATGACCGGCCGCGAAACGCAGAAGGAGTGGCTGGAGGGGCAAGGGTTCAACCGACGCTAACTGCGGAAAGAGTCTTCCAACTGCTTTTGTCCGCACCGCGCAAGGATCGGACCGCGCCGATCAGCCCGCACGCGGACTAACTCCGCCGCTATGCTCACCGATATCTCTTCGACGCTCTCCGCGCCGATGACTACACCCATGGGACACTGCACGCGGTCGAACTCTTTTTCCGTGCAAATGCCGTCGGCGACCATCTCTTTCTTGATAACCTCGCGCTTTCTGCGGCTGCCGATCATGCCGAGATATGCGCGCGGCTTCTGAATCAACTCCCGCAGGACCTTCGCGTCGTTTCGATGCCCGCGTGTGACGATGCAAATGAAAGTGTCCGCGTCGGTCTTCAGTTCGGCAGCGAAACGGTGCGGCAGTTCGCACACTCGGTCGTCCGCCCAAGGGACGCGCTCTTCGGAAACGAAGGCAGCGCGGTCGTCCACGATGCTGACGGTAAACCCGAGCGTTGCTCCGAGCCGCGACAGTTCTTTGCCGATATGGCCGCCGCCGAAGATGACGAGCCGCTCAGGCGGAAGCACCGGCTCGGCGAACTCGTCTTCGGTTAGGACCTCGCGGCGGGAAGTCACGGCTCGACTGGCGACCGGCGACCGGCGACTGGCGTTTTCAGCGTTCGGATTACGGGCTTCAGACCTCGGGCCGGCGTGTGTATCGGCTTCGGACACCTCTTCGAATCGAGCCGAGCCCTCCTTGAGATCGTATATCAACACACCTCTTGCGCGCGGTTCGAGCGCACGCCGAAAGGCCCCGGCGAATCGCTCCGATTTGGGAAGCAGCAGCACTTGCACACGCCCTCCGCAGATGAGACCGTCGTCCCAGCCGAAGTCATCGTCCAACTGGAACTCCCGGCGAACACACCGGCCTGTGTGCATCGCTTGCAACCCCATTCGCCGCGACTCCATCTCCAAGCACCCCCCGCCGATAGTGCCCAGAATGCGACCGTCGCGCAGAAAGAGGCCCTTCGCGCCGGGAACCTGCGGCGCGCTGCCGCTCTTGGCGATGACGACCGCGAGGCAGAACTGTTCGCCCCTCTCGTGCAGTTCGACTGCTTTCGCAATCACATCATTCATGTCATCACCCGTCGCCGGTCGTCAGTCGCGCCCCATGACTACATACCGGATCTGGCCGCCAAATCCCTCCCACAAACCGCAAACAACGAACTTCAGACCTCAACCGCCTCCATCACCCTCTCAGCGATCACGTGGCTGCCGGCGGGCGGCATCAGATACAGCCCCTGCGCCATCTCCGGCAAGCGCGCCGCCAACTCTTGGGCTATTCCGATCCCGATATCCAGCGCCGAATCCTCCGGCGCGTCGGCCATCTTTTTCCTCAGCCACTCCGGCACTATGATCCCCGGCACCTCGTTGTGCATGAACTCAGCGTGCCGGTGGCTGCGCAGCGGCATGACACCGATGAAGATCGGCAATCCGGCCCGCGCTGCGCTCTCGGCAGCGGAGTCGGCGTGCCGCTCCTCAAACAGCGGCTGTGTGTAAATCACGTGTGCGCCCGCGTCCGCCTTTCGCTGCAGGCGGTCCAGTTCGCGCTTTATGTCTTGAGCCACGGGATTGAACGCCACTCCGATTGTGAACGCGCACCTGATTCCGACGCTGTTTCCCGCCATGTCGAGGCCGTCGTTCAGCCGCGAAAGCACCTTCACGAGCCCGATGGAGTCAATGTCGAAAACGGATGTCGCGCTCGGGAAATCGCCGATGTTCGTCGGGTCGCCGGTGATCGGCAAAACGTTCCGTATGCCCAAAGCGTGCGCACCCAATAGGTCGGCTTGCAGCGCAAGCAGGTTGCGGTCGCGGCAGGTCACGTGCATCATCACTTCGATGCCGACGTCGCGCTTTATGATATGGCTGATTGCGAGCGGCACCATCCGCAGCCGCGCGCGCGCGCCGTCGCTGATGTCAATCAGGTCCGCGCCTTTCTTCTTTAGCGCCGCCGCAGCGTCCAGAACTTTCGAGGTGCCGAGGCCTCGCGGCAGGTCCAGTTCAACCGTTATCACGAATTTCTTGCCGAGTTTCCGGCTCAGTTCGCTCGGCTCAGTTTCGGGAAGCGGCTTTCGGGCGGCCCTCTCGGCGGCGCGCTTGTGCGCTCGCTTTCGCGGGGTACGGTCTGGAAGAGAATCACGAAGCGCGCGAATCATGTCGGGCGTTACCCCGCAGCATCCGCCGATGATGTTCGCCCCCGCTGCGGCAATGCGAGCGGCGGCCCGGCCGAAGTATTCGGGCGTGGTGTCATAAACAGTTTCGAGCCGCACCAGTTGGGGCATTCCCGGCGTGGGCATGGCACAGATGGGAATGTCGCCCGCCTCCGACATCCACCTTACGATGTCGTACATGCGTTGCGGGCCGACGACGCAGTTCGCTCCCACCACGTCGGCGCCCATCTCAACCATCTTCTGCGCGGCTTGAAGCGGATAGCCCTCGGCCAGCGTTTCGCCGTCTTCGATGAAACTCTTGCATGCGATGATGGGAAGGTCGGCGACCGAGCGCACGACCTCTATCGCAATACCCAACTCGTCTAAGTCGGAGAAGGTCTCCAATATGAAGGCGTCCACCCCCCCCTCCGCCAGCGCCTCGGCCGCGATCCGAAACTCGCCACGCGCCTCTTCGATGGCGACCGTGCCGAGCGGCGCGAGCGGTTTTCCGCAGGGGCCAATTGCGCCGAGGACGTAAGCGTCTCCCGCCGCGTCGCGCGCGAGTCGAGCGCCGATTGCGCAGATCTCCCTGGGGTCCTCGTCCTGAAAATGCTCGGCCAGCCGGAAGCGGTTCGCCCAGAACGTGTTTGTTTCGATGACGTCCGCCCCGGCCCGGACACTGTCTTCGTGGATCTGCCTCACCAGGTCCGGCGCGTGCAGGTTGGCGACTCCGTACGGCAGCCGGTCGAAGCCGAGTTCGCTCAGCCGCGTGCCCATCGCGCCGTCGGCGATGAGAACGCGTTCCCTCAGGTCGTCGAGAAAGCCCATCCCTTACTGATTATATCGGGGAGCGTGGCGGTCCGCACCCGTGCGGTCGGCCGGCAAAGCCACGGCTCAGCCACTTTCCGGGTCGGTTCCCGGGCGCTCTTCGCCGCCGGCCGCCGTTCCGGTCAATTCCTTGTCCATCAGCGCGGCCTTGCTGACCTCCGCCGCCACCGCGCCCGCGATGCGGCGGAACCTCTCGGCCTGCAGCGAGTCCGGAAGCGCCAAAACACTCGGTATGCCCCGGTCGCCGGACGCGCTAATCGCCGGATCGAGCGGTATCGAGCCGAGGAACGGCACCTCGTACTGCCTCGCCAGTTCCTCGCCGCTCAGGCCGGCGAAAATCCGCGTCTCCTCGCCGCAATGCGGACACAGGAACCCGGACATGTTTTCGACGACTCCGAGTATCGGCGTGTTGAGACGGGTGAACAGAGCGACGGACTTGCCGGCGATGTTGGCCGCGACGTCGTGAGGAGTAGCCACGATCACCACGCCCGTGAGCGGCACCAACTGGGCCAACGTCATCGGGGCGTCGCCTGTCCCCGGCGGCAGGTCAACGACGAGGTAGTCGAGCTCTCCCCAGAGCACGTCGGCCAACAGTTGCTTCACCGTGCCGGCGACCAGCGGGCCTCGCCATAGAACCGCCTGACCCTTCTCCAAAAGGAACCCGAGCGACATCAACTTTATGCCGTGTCGCTCGAGAGGGATAAGTTTCCCGCTTTCGGTCAGCGGCTTCTCGTCGCCGCATCCCATCAGCAGCGGAACCGTAGGCCCATAAACGTCGGCGTCCATCAGCCCCACGCGGGCGCCGGTTTGCGAGAGCGCAACCGCGAGGTTGACGGCGACCGTGCTCTTGCCGACGCCGCCCTTGCCGGAGGCGACGGCAATCACGTTCCTTACGTCCGGAATGATGTCGGCAGCCGACATTGATTTGCGGACGCGGGCGGTCATCTCGACGTTGACCTCTTGAACTCCGTCGAGCGCCATCACCACGTCGCGGCACTGCTGCTGGAGTTGCTCCTTGACCGGGCAGGCGGGGGTCGTCAGTTCAACGATGAAGGCAACGGCGCCGTCGCTGATCTTCACGTCCTTTACGAACTTAAGTGAAACGATGTCCCGGTGGAGGTCGGGGTCAATCACCTTCCTTAGAGCGTCCAGTACGTGCTGTTCCGTAACTTTGGGCATCGCCCTATTGTACTCCGCAGGGCGACTGACGATAGGCGATGGACGACTATTCCTGCTGCGCCGACCCTTCCAGCGGGCCGGCGCAGCAGGCGGCGCGACCGGTGGAACGGTCGCGTCAGCTGGGAACCGATAGGCGATAAGCGAGACGCCATGCCCTTTCGCTGACGCGAAGCGGGGAGTGGGTCTCGGCGCGGCGGTAGACTCATTGTCATGCGGACGGTCTGCGCTCTGGCCGCTTGCGGACTCGTGTTTAGCGGCTGCGGTCCGGACCTCCCGGCCCGAGCGCCGATCCGCCAAAAGGTAGAGGCGGACCCGTGGGCGGCAGTCAGCCGAGCGCCGACCGGACCTCCGGCTTATTTGGGAAACGGCCGCTTCGGTGTCCGCCTGGGCCATTCCGGGTTCGGTCTGGACAACGAGGGCGTTTCTCTGCCCTGCTTCCTGCTCGACCGGCAGTCGCTGGTGCGGGTTCCGAATCTTTCCGGACTGGAACTCGCCGCGAACGGGCGGCGCCTGGGTTCGGGGCGCGCGGCCGATTATGAGAGCCGGCTTGATTTCCGCACGGGCAAATGGACGCTCCGATGGCGTGAGACAGTGCGCGGCGGTCGGACCGTCACGGTGCGGGTCGAGACGGTGGCGGACCCGGAGCTCACTGTGCTGGCCCAGCGTCTGATGGTTTCCGCCGACCGGAAGGTTCGCCTCACCCTTCGGTCCGGAGTTCGCGAGCGCGGCGCGGCGCTGACCGGGGAAGCGTCTTTCGAGCGGTTCGCAGTCGCGGCAGAGGGCAGCCGTGTTTCGGAGGGCGAGGAGGCGAGTCTTGGTCCGTTCGAAGGCGCGGTCATCCGGGTCTCGCATCGGACGGAAGGCGAGTGGGACGGGGTCTGGACGCGCCGCGACGCCGGGTACGAGTTCCGAGGGGCCGTGGGCGAGGAGGCGGTGACGCTCGAGCGCGTGGCGCTGTGCGAGGTGAAAGGGCGCTCAGCCCTGGGCCGCCTGCCCACTTTCAACGAAGTCGCTCGACGCGCCGAGGAGGAATGGGCGCGGCGTTGGGAAACCGACATCGAAATCGAGGGCCCCACGGAGGACCAGCAGGCGATCCGGTCGTTCCTTTTCTACCTGTACATGAGCGGCAACGCGAAACTGCCGCCGATGGCCCTCAGCAGCGATAAGTACAAGGGCCACCGGTTCTGGGACGGCGAGGCGTGGACCCTTCCGGTCTACGCGCTCATCTCTACCGGCGTGGCCCGCTCGGCGACGCAGTGGCGGCTGGACGTCTATCACCCGAACGCACGAATCCCGTGGGAGACCGGCGCCGACGGCTCCGACCTCACACCGCCGGAGTTCCAGGATGCGCTGCACGCAGCCGGATGGGTCTGCTGGTGGCTCGAGCGCGCGATGGCGTTTGACCTCGTGGAGCCCGCGCAGGCCAAGTTCGTGCAGGCAGGCGTCGCCCGCGACTTTTACTACCGCGCGGTCCGTGGCGGAGGAAAGGCGGAGCTCCTCGGCGTCATAGGTCCGGACGAAGGGAAGAGGCGGGACAACGACCTGGTCACCAACCTTCTGGCGAAGTTCGCCGCCGAGACAGGCTGGCGGCAGCCCGGCGGCCCGACCGTGCCGAGCCGCTGGCTGGTTCGGCGGTTCGGAACGGAACTGGTGGTCCCGACTGCGGAGGACGGGCTTCCAGCTACTTACGACAACGACCACCTGATGACGTATCAGCAGACGGCGGCGTTGCTGGCCCTGTATCCGCTCGAGTGGCCGTTCGAGCGGGAGGTGCGGGAGAGGATGTTCGACCGGTACAAGGGGAAGGTGAGCGACGCCGGGCCTGCGATGAGCGACAGCGTTCACGCCGTGATAGCCGCGCGGTTGGGGCGCCCCGAGGAGGCGTATGAGTTCTGGAAAAAGTCCTGGGTGCCGTTCATCCGGCCCGAACAGATGCTCTTCAGCGAACGCCGCGTTCCCGACCAGGTCTACTTCGCCACCGGCGCGGCGGGCAGCCTACAGTCGGTCATCTACGGTTTCTTGGGTGTCCGAGTGGAAAAGGCCGCAGGAGCGGAGCCCGGGGTGTCGAAACCGTTGAAGGATGGATACCAACTTTCGGTACGTCCTCAATTGCCCGCCGCATGGAAGAGCATTACTTTCAGGAACGTGCGGCTGCCTGGAGGAACGTACACGATTCGGGCCACACACGAAACGGTTTCCATAATCGAGGAAGAGGGATAGCGCATGCGAACGGTTGTACTGACAGTGGACTGCAAAGCGGCCCACCATGACCGCTGCTACACCGGCGATCTGATAAAGCTGTCGGAAAAGCACTTCGTTCCGATAACTTGGCTGATTCATGTATCAGAACTGGACCCTTCGGCGAATACTAACCTATATTATAGGGAGTTCTTTCACAAGATCCCGAGTTGGCACGAGGTAGGGATGAATGTTCACTTTGAGAATGACCGAGGCTACGTGGAGGACGAGAAAGAGCGCGGCAACATCATTCGAATTGCGAAGGACGTTTTGAAATCGCACCGCATCAAACCTACGAGTTTCCGGGCCGGCTGTTTCGCACTGATTGCTTCCGACCTGAAGTATCTGGAGGACGTCGGTGTTCTGGTTGACTCCAGTTCTGTGAGCGGCAGCGACTACAAGATGTTCGTGGAATGGTCGGGAGGACCGAACGATCCGTACCATCCGAGTTACGAGGACCTTAGAAAACCGGGCGACAGCAAGGTGCTCGAGGTGCCGATAACATGCTCCGGCGGAAAGTACGCCTACTTAGACAATGGGTTCGAGGACATCAAGCCCGTCCTGGAGGCTTGTTCGGACCAGGGCAACTTCTGCATCGGCATGCGCGACTACGTGGACTGCATCGAGGACCTCGATGCGCTCATTCGGTATTTGAAGGAGCAACGCTCACACTTCAGCACGCTGACGCAGGTTGCCAGCGAGCATTACGAGGTCAATGGCTGAACCGCCAACGATAGCCTACGACTTCTTGATACTCCCCGCGATGCTCTTCAATTCTTCCAGTGACAGTCTGGTCGAGATCAGCGCATAGCTAACTTCGTTCTTGCGCCAGATGAGCACGTTCATTTCGAACGGCAGGGTCACGCGGTATGCCAGCGCTCCGGAGAGCCGTTGATCCTTCACCACAGTCGGCGCCCCAAGCACGATCGGACCGAGGGCCATCTCCGCCGGCCCGCCGTAGACTTGGACGAAGGTCAGCGTGTCGCCGCTCTTCGGGTCCACGAAGTCGCTCTTGGCCACGAGCGAGGTCGTTCCCTCGCCGCCCTGGCCGGCGCCGGTCCCGCCTGCGCCCGATCCCGGCGGTCCCTGGAACCGTATGTTGCCTTCTGCGTCGCGAATGACAACGAATTCCCGGCGATCTCCGCTTGCGGAGATCGCTATTTGCCCCCGAATCGTTCTGTCGCCGTCCGTCCGCCATTCCATGACGCGGGTAGGCTGCTCGCTCAGGAGCATCATGTACTGCTGGCTTGTGTCGGCAAACTGGTTGCTTCGCCGGTTCGACGAACCCTCGAATCCGGCGATCAGAATCGGCTTGCCCTGGACCTTTCGGTAAGAGGTCTGTGCGTAGCGGAACGGACGCGAAGAGTTGAACGCGGACGCCCACATTGTTGCTCTTCCTTCGGCCTGGGCGTTCACCCCGGCGATGTCCGACTTGAACTCGGCGTGCGGACGGCCGTTCGGGAGCCTCAACAACGTTTGGGGCGAGACGATCCCACGGATGACGACTGCGCCCTCTTGCGGGCGGAACGCGCCCGTAGCCGCTCTTGTACGGTAGTCAATGCTGGTGATCTCCCGTTCGTAGGTCAGTTTCCCGCCGAAGTAATCCTGCTGGCGCATGGCAATGCCGGTCTCTCGGTCAATCCACACTTTTTGGTAATCGGTGCTCATCGAATCCGGGCGGTCCATTACTGTAAGCACAAGGCATTCCCGCCCGGCCACCTCTTCGAACTTGCCGACCATCACGCGCTTTCCGAGCGCCTTCTCGATGCCCTTGAGGTTGAATTCCAGGTCGGCGCGCGAGAACCTGGGCCGCGCCAGGTACTCGAAGGCGACGAAGGAAGTCGGCGCAAAGAGTTGCAAGGCGATGCCGGGGCTGCCTTCAACCCACGTAAAAATGCCGTCGCGGGATATCGCCTCCATACGTGGGACGCCCTCCAGTTGGCCGTTGATGGCTTGGTATGTATGCAAGAGCAGGCCGCCGCCCTTGCTCATGACCTGGATAGTGCGCTCAGGCCGGTCCGCGTACCGTTCAGTTATGGTCGCGGTGACTGTGTCGGGGAGTTTCCATCCGCCCTGCGCGGCGACCCCGGCGCTCGCCAGGACCAGCGCGATGACCGAAATCCGATGTTGCATCTTAAGTTCCTCCACGCGCATTCACGCCACAGGTACCGACGTATGAGCCCCCGCCGGGATACGCCGTTGTTCCTCCGTCACAGATTACCGGACGCACGGGGGGTTGGTTCCGCCTCGGGACGCCGGCCGCACACCGGGTATGTTCCACGTATGCCTAAGCGACCGATTGAGACGGAAGATTTGCTCCGCATCCAAGTTCCCAGCGACCCCCAGTTCTCTCCAGACGGGAAACAGATGGTTTTCGTGAGCAGTTCGGTCGGGGACAAGCTCAAGGTCTGCGGCCGCCTGTGGCTCTACGATGAGGAAGGTCTGCGGCAGTTGACCTTCGGCCAGTGTTCTGACGCGAAGCCTCGCTGGAGCCCGGACGGCGCCGTCATCGCGTTCGTCAGTGACCGCAAGAAGCCGAAGATGCAGATCTACTGCCTGAACCTGCGGGGCGGCGAGCCGCATCCGCTGACTGGGTTGCCCGAGGGTTCGGTCGGCCGGTTCGAGTGGTCTCCGGACGGAACGAAGATCGCGTTCCTCTTTCGGGAGCGGTCCGGCGAACGCACCGAGAAGGCGAAGGAGCAGAGGAAAGAGCGCGGCGAAAGCGACCCGCCTTGGGTCATCGAGTCGCTGCACTGGCGGCTGGACGGCGACGGCGTGTTCGGCCCCGCCCGCTATAGGTTGCATGTGCTGGACGTCGCCACGGGTGAGGACCGCATGGTATGCGAGCGCGGCCTCGCCGGGGAATACGCCTTCGCCTGGGCGCCGGACTCAAGGCGCCTGCTTGTGGGCTTCAACACGTCGGATCGCCCGACCATGGAGCCGTGGCAGGAGGACCTGTTCATCTTGGACGTTGAGTCGGGCGAACTCGCCCAGGTGTCCGGGTATCCGCTGGGGAATAAGGGCGCTTTCTCTTGGTCGCCGGACGGCCGCTGGGTCGCGCTGCTTTACACGGATCGCACCGTGGACCGATTCGGAGTGAAGAACAGTGTCCTCTGCCTCTTTGACCCCGAGAAGCAGGAGTGGAGGGACATAACGGGTGACCAGGACCTGGACCTCCTCACCTTCACGCTGAGCGACCTGAAGGAGCCTTCGTTCGAGGGAAAGCTGCTTTGGAACGAAGACTCCGACGCCGTCTACTTCAACGTCTCGCGGCATGGGAGCACGCAGGTCTGCCGCGTTGATCTCGCGAAATCGGAATTTGGGTCGGCCACCGTGGAGTTCCTCACCGAAGGGAACTGCGAACATGCGCTTGGAAGCATGACGCGCGACGGGGCGCGCTTCGCAGTGGTGAACCCCACCGCAGACTCGCCGCCGGAAATCCTTGTGCTGGAGCCCACTGACGGCGGCGTCCAGGCGATCTGGCGCTCGGAGTTCAACCGCTCATTCCTTGACGACGTCGAGGTGAGCGTTCCGGAGGAGCATTGGGTCGAGAGCGAGCCGGGCGTGAAGGTGCAGACTTGGGTGATCCGGCCGCCCGGGTCTGACCCGGGCAAGCGCTACCCCGCGTGCCTCGAGGTCCACGGCGGGCCTCACGGCCTGTACACGTGGTGCTTCTTCTTCGAGATGCAACTGTTGGCCGCGAACGGATACGTGGTTGTGTTCAGCAACCCGCGCGGGAGCACAGGATACGGCGAGGCGTTCGGCCGCAGCATCATGGGCGATTGGGGAGTGAAGGACTGGGCCGACGTGCAAGCCGTGACGCGCTTCTTGAAGGGCCTTCCCAACGTGGATGCCGGGCGGGTGGCGATCATGGGCGGCAGTTACGGCGGCTTCATGGCGAACTGGGCCATCGGCCATACGGACGAATACCGGTGCGCCATCACCGACCGGTCCGTTTCAAACCTTCTGAGCAAAAGCGGCAACAGCGATTACACGTTCGTGCCGGACGGCGTCTGGCCCGGCGCGGCCTTTGACCGCTGGGAGCACCTGTGGGAGCACAGCCCGGTGAAGCATTTCAAGAACGTGAAGACTCCGACGCTGGTGATTCACAGCGAAGGAGACCTGCGCTGCAACGTTGAGCAGGGCGACCAAGTGTTCACTCTGTTGGCGATGCGCGGGGTGCCGGCCCGGTATGTGCGTTATCCCGCGAGCACGAGCCACGGGATGTCTCGCTCCGGCCCCCCGGACCTGCGGATGCACAGGCTGAAAGAGATCCTGCGGTGGTATGCCGAATATCTGTAGGGGCCGGGCGAAGCGCCCGCCGGTATACTCGGTGGACGCTGACCGGGGACTCGGATGCGCATCTCTATTTTTGGCTTAGGTTACGTGGGCGCCGTGACTGGCGCCTGTCTGGCGAAGGCCGGTCATATCGTCGTTGGCGTGGACCCGGACCGGCGCAAGATCGAATTCATACGACAGGGAAAGAGCCCGATAGTTGAGGAAGGCCTGCAAGAACTGATATCGGAAGGAGTCGCTGCAGAGCGCTTTTGTGCGACGGACGATTTCTTGAAGGCGGTGGCAGAAACCGAGGCGTCGCTCATCTGTGTCGGGACGCCGTCTCTGCCCAACGGTAGCTTGCGTACAGACTACTTGGAGAATGTGGCGCGAGAAATCGGGCGGTCGTTGCGGGAGAAAGTTGAGCATCATTCAGTGGTCGTCCGGTCTACAGTGCTCCCCGGAACGACGGAGGGTCTGTTGAAGCCGATTCTCGAAGAGGAGTCAGGCAAGAAAGAGGGCGAGGGGTTTGGGCTTAGCATGAATCCTGAGTTTCTGCGGGAAGGAGTTTCAGTTCGCGACTTTGGTAATCCTCCGATGACGGTTATCGGCACCGAGTCCCAAGAAGAGTTTGAGCGTATCAGTTCTATCTACGGCAGTGTTTCAGGAGAGTTCATCCATTGCCGGATCTCGACGGCCGAGGCAATCAAGTATGGATGCAATATCTTTCACGCCTTGAAGATCACCTTCGCAAACGAGATGGGTATGCTGTGCAAGCGGTTGGGCGTGGATTCCAATGAAGTCCTCAACATTATCTGCCAAGACAAGAAACTGAATATCTCTGACAAGTATCTGCGGCCGGGTTTCGCATTCGGTGGGAGCTGTTTGCCGAAGGACTTGCGCGCCTACACGCATAAGGCGCGCACTGAAGATGTTGCGCTGCCGGTGTTCGAGGCAGTCATGGCCAGCAACAGGATGCAGATTGAACGAACGGCGGACAGGATCATGGCGGTCGGCTCAAAGAAGGTCGCGTTGCTTGGGGTAAGTTTCAAGGAGGGAACGGACGATCTGAGGGAAAGCCCGCTTGTTGCGCTCGCCGAAATCCTAATTGGGCGCGGATACGACTTGAAGATTTACGATCCCAACGTTGAATATGCTTCGCTCTACGGGTCGAACAAAGAGTTCATTGACCGTGAGCTTCCCCACTTGAAACGAATACTGGTGGGCGCGGATGAGGCGCTTGCGCACGCCGACGTACTCATCTTTGGCCACGATGCTCCGGCATATCGGGAACTGGTGCCCAAGGTCTTGGAGCGTCACAAAGTGCTCGACCTTGTGAGAATCGCGGATCGCGGCGATTTCAGAGGGCATTACGACGGGCTCTACTGGTGAGAAAAGGGCACATTCTCATTCTGGTTGAAAACCTTCCTGTTCCATTCGACCGCCGCGTCTGGATGGAGTCGCTGGCGCTCACCGAGGCAGGCTACAAGGTTAGTGTAATCTCGCCCTGCCCTAATGAGGAGCTGGACGAGCCGGATAAAGTGATCGAGGGAATCCACGTCTACCGATACCCTCCGCCGAAGCCGACGCAGGGTGCGCTCAGTTTCATACGAGAGTTCTCTTATTGTTACTTCCAGACGAGACGCCTGGCGAGAGAGGTCTGGCGCACGGATCCGTTCGATGTCATTCACTCCTGCAACCCTCCGGACACGTTCTGGAAGTTAGCGAAGGGCTACAAACGGCACGGTGTGAAGTATGTTTTCGATCATCATGACCTGTGCCCGGAGTTGTATATTTCGAAGTTCAATCGCGAAGATGTTTTCTTGAAGGGACTTTACTGGTTGGAGAAGAAGCAGTTTGATACCGCGGACGCCGTTATTTCCACGAACGAAAGTTACAGACAGGTCGCCATACGGCGCGGCGGAAAACGGCCGGAAGAAGTTGTAGTTGTTCGAAGCGGGCCGCTGCTCTCGCGGTTTCGCCGTGTTCCGCCCGACGAATCATTGAAGCGAGGCCGGCGGCACTTGGCGGTGTACCTGGGCGTTATGGGTCCACAGGACGGCGTGGATTACGCGCTTCGCGCTGTAAGGTATGCCGTTGACGCGGGCTTGGAGAGCACGTCCTTCGCGTTCATCGGCGGCGGGGACAGTTACGATGATCTCGTTTTGCTCTCAGAGGAGCTCAGACTGGAAGAACACGTCACATTCACCGGGCGCATTCCGGACGATGAACTCGCGCTCTATCTATCTACGGCGGCGTTGGCACTTGCGCCGGACCCCCAAACACCGCTGAACGACGTGAGCACCATGAACAAGATCATCGAATACATGGCCATGCACCTGCCGATTGTCAGTTTCGACTTGAAAGAATCCCGCCATAGCGCCGGAGATGCTGCTGTGTATGTGACCGGCGACGACGAAGAGAAAATGGGCTTGTCAATAAAGGAACTGATCGAAGACCCGCAGAGGCGAGAGCGAATGGGCCGGATCGGAAGAGAGCGTGTGGAGACTGAATTGGCCTGGGATTACGGGAAGCGTGTTCTGGTAGCCTTCTACGACCGGCTTCTGGGTCATGCGGAGTAAGGTTTTCTGTTTTAGAGGGGGGCACTGTGCCATGTTACGCATTCGCCTCCGTATCGGACGAATTCGACGCGAAGGGCCAATCTGCGCCCATTGACGAATGCGGCGCTGCAGAGCACGGGCGATGTTCTTGGCCGGGTCTGACGCGCCTCAGGTGGAGACCGGTTCGAAATAGGACGCCTTCTCTTCCGGGCGAAGCGTCCGCCATATTAGAAACTGTTTGCGCAGACTCCGAAGGAATCTTCTGTTTAGGTTCTCCCAGTGTTCGGGGTCGCCGGCAACTCGGACGATCTCTGCGGTGATATCGCAGACGTCCGGAATGTCGGTCGGGCTGAAGATCAGCGAAAAATCTTGCTGCACGCCCAAGTCGTAAGGCGTGAGCCAGCAACGCGCCGCCGCGTAGAAGCCTTCGCCACGCTCAGTGTCCGTTTTGCCGGCCCGAACGTTTTCGGTTACGAACTCTCCGATGCTGTACTCTTCATGGCCGGCGAACCATTCCTCGTAGAACCGAGAGAGTCCCTCGGCGTGTGACCGGGAAACCGTGAATGGCAACGGGATGAGCCAGCGGTCGCCCTCGGGGGGGGCGGCACGCCATTCTTCCGTGCCGGCCGGGGTGGCGACGCGCGCTGCGACGTACGCAGGATAGATAGTGCTGAGCAATACTACGCTAACGACCACCAACGTCGCCATGATCGCGGACAGGCTGCTGAAATTGAGGTAGATGCCGGGGAAGGCGTCGGTTGCCACAACGACCTTCGCCGCAGTCTGCGCCAAGAGATAACCGAAGACCGCCCCAATTACGGCGTAGACGAGAGACTCGGCGAAGAACAGGGCCGCGATGTGCCTCGGTGAGAGGCCGACGGCGCTCAGGATGCCGATCTCGCGCCTTCGCTCGAGGACGCTGGCGATCATTGTGTTCAGGACGATGATGGCCGCAAGGATAACGGGAATCGCCACATATTCGAGCCCACGCGTTTTTGGCGCTGCAATCGTGCTGAAGCGCCGGATCTCCGGACCGTCCGGGCCGGCTGCGGCGGCATATAGGTTCAGGCCCAGGCGCGGCATTATCGTTTTCATCGCCGACTGCGTGTCTTCGATCGACGGAAATGAGACTGCAATCGAACGGATGTCGGCGCCCATGTTCACCGCCGTCTCCGCCGGTATAAGCATGATTGTGCTCGGGTCTACGCGAATGTATTTTCGAAAGGCGAGGTCTCCGCCTCGGCCCTGCATTTGGAGTTGCCGGGAAACGCCGAAATCAGCCGGCATAATGTTCTCTCTATCCAGGTCAGTGATCGCTTTCAGTTTCGCGTCGTCTGCAATCCCGATGACGCGAAACTCAGAACCTCCGAAGGTGATGGCGGCTTTCCCCACGTCGTCATGGCGAATCTTCAGACGCTCGGCGACGGAAGCCGGAAGGATGACGGCGAACACGTCGCCCTCCCGAAACCACCTGCCACCAGGGAGAAGCGCATCCTGAGGGCGGCTGATCTTCGACTCCTGCGGGTCCATTCCGAGAATAGCGGTGACATCAAAGACGCCGGATGGACCGGTTACGCTCAACACGCTCTGCGCGCCGATTTCAGCACCGTAAAACCATGCCCGGCGGCCGACCGTCCCCTGGCGGGAGAACTCTGTGCGCAAACTACGGTAGGCGTTCTCTTCCAACGGCATCAAGCTTGGGTCCCGCAAGAGGATGCCTGAATACCTCGGCGTTCCTTCGGTGGGCACTTCATTGAACCTCAGTTCGGTTACGACGCTTGTAAAACTTAGGACGATAAACGTGACAATGACCAGCGTTGCGCATGTAAGCACAGTGCGCGCGCGCCTCCGTCTCATGTTGCTGATTGCGATGTTGAGAGCGGTCAAGGCGATGCCTATCTTCCCGACCTGCTCCTGATGCACTCCCCCGACCTGTTGCTGCAACTTTTGAATGCCCGATTCGAACTTTCCTACGACAAACGTGATGACGATGAGGCTCAGGGCACCCATAATGAACGCCACAAATATCATGAGCGTATTTCCGGTAAGTTCAAACGCGGGGTGCAACACGCGTAGCGCAAGAAAGACAACGATGAAGACAGTCCCGGCGACCAGCAATTGCCCCGTCATTTTCTTGGACGCAAAGAGAAGTCGTTCAATAAAATAACTGAATGGCAGCAGCAGCGCCAGATAAAAGATCAGTCCGTTAAGGATGTCCTTCGTCGTTGCGAGGAGTTGAGGATGGGCGCGAAGAGCGTACCCCCATGCAGCTCTTGCATGCCGGTCGGCGGCGGAATAGACCTTTTCATTAAGGGCCTGGTCGGCCGCCGCAATCTCGTCGCGTGCGGACTGCTGCAGGTCATTGATTCCGACGTTTATTATGCGGTGTGTTTTCAGTTTCCGAATGCGCCCTTCGTTTATTGCCCACAGGTCGCGGGCCGACTCCAGCGCCGGGTGAGGGAAGAGACCGGCAGACGCAATGCGCGCGCGGTCGGACAGGCGCCCGTCTTCAGAATTGGCGACGCCGGCGTCCCCGCCGACGAGATAGCCTCCACCCGCAACGTCGTCGAGCGTGCTGTTCGTCAGCGCCAGACGCGCCTCCCCTGGAACAAGTCCCGCCAAGACCTTTATGCGGGTTCCAGGAACGGCGTAGACAACGATCGAGTCTTCAACGAAACTGTGAAAGCTCCGGTCCCAGGCCGGAATGTCGAATGCGTAGCGTCGAGGAGGGCCGTTGTTCCGCGCGTCCAACACTTGCACATAGTTGTATGAACGCAAAAGATGCGGGTCCACGACGCCATAGAAATCAATCACTTCGCACGCAAAAACAACTGCCGGCGTCTCTCGAAAACTCGTCTTCATCATGAACACGGTTGAGAAGGTGCCGTCATCCTGCCTTCGGAAATCGAGCGTGTGTGAGATGCGGTCATTCTCATCCAGCACAAAGGCCCAGACTGCAATCGGCCCTCGCAGTGACTCAAGCATGGAGGTAACGGGCGGGACTCCGTAAAGCGAATACCTTCCATCGTTGTATCCTGCGCGCACGATGAGGGCTCCTCGAACGCCGAGGTAACTCTGAAAGCCCTGGCGGAGGACGACAAGAGCGCCCTTCATCGGTACGTCCGGCAAGAAACTGCGCCTCGGATCGTAGCTGAGAACGCGCCCGGATATTGTGCCGAATCCTGCGATGAGAGACATGCGCTTCATTGCGCTGCCTCCGCGATACGGCATGCTGAATGCACCGGCTACATCTTGCGCATCGTTCAGAATGTGATGCAGCAGGCAGCCGAGAACGCGCGTTTGGGTGACGACATTGCCGAGGTTTACCGTTTCGAGTCTATCGAACGGGGTGTCTTGAATGTTGCGGGTGTCCTGCGAGGTCATGAACGTGACGGCATTCATACCGGCCAGGTTGAACATCTCCGCTTCCAAAGCAAACCGGCCGGGCACATGGTTTTTCCAGTGTCTCCCGTCAGGATTGTTGACGCCGTCCGCAAACAGGCGGTCCCGGGAGATGCGCAATGCTCGTCCGATGCTGTCCATGCGATCTCCGAGCGCGCGCGCAACGGCGCGTTCCGTCTCGATGTTCTCCGGCCGGTAATCCACCCACCAGCCCTGGGCCGATGCCACAACGCCGGCGTTCCGGCTGCTCAAATCAAAGCAGATGGAGAACTGCGGCGTTTTCCCGCCGGTGATCTCCCAGCCGTCTTGAAACCGTTTCTCAATGAACGCGCGCACGCCTTGCAACGCCTGAAAGTGCGCGGTGGTGAGAAGAAAGAGCGCGCTTCGCCTCGGCCTGCGATCTTTGAACACGCGAGCCAATTCCAGTAGCGCGGCCGCTCCGCAAAACTGGTCGGCGCCCGGCGAGAGCGCGGGGACGACCGAAACGGAGTCGGTATAAGCGGAGAGCAGAACCCACTCGTCACGCATGAGAGGGTCTGAGCCGGGTACAGCGACATAAAGGTTGGAAACCTCCTGATCAACCCACTTCTGGCGGCATGTGAGGCGAACTGTCTGTCCCAAAGATGCAAGGAGCGGCCCGGCCTCGGCGCGCGAAGCCCAGAACCGAGGACAGTTGTGAGGCAGTTTCGACCACTTGGCTTCGCCCTGCGTCCTCTGGGTCTGCACCGGCTCCAGAAAGATCACGGCGGCTGCGCCCAGCCGGGCGGCGTTCCTCCAGTTTTGGCCGCTGTTGAACTCCATCAGAACGATAGAGCCTTTTACATCCTGGCCGTCGAATCGTTCGATTGCGCCGTCGCCCGCGTAAATCAGCGGCCCCGACACGTCGCATGTCGAGGTGCGCACTCCGTTCGGCCAAAGCGGGAAGACCTCGATACTCCCTTGCGGCGTGGATACGATTCCGACCGCGTTGGGGTCCGGAACTGTCACGGTAAAGCGCTCTTCCACGACGTGGCCTAAGACGCCCAGGCCCTCCGGGCCCTTTAAGCGCTCGATCAATTGCCGGGGGGGGCCGCCCAGGCGTCCCGTCTGGCCGAAGGCTCGCATCGTGCGTTCGATTCGCTCCGGCTGAATCTCTCTCAGTATTTCCCAATACGCTTGCTCCGCCTCGGCCTCAGGCCCCTCGGAAAACGCCGGGACGGCAGCCGCAAGAATAATGAGCAGGGCGATACTGAGCGTCGCGAACCCTCCCCTACGGAGGGCTCGCGGCTCGTCCTGCCTCTGAACGAGACCTCTATTGCATCGGTGCACGTTGCGGTGTCTCATTTCTCGGCGATAGGCATCCAAACAATCATTTCGCCCGGCTCCCGATTGGCCCGGGCGAAGTAGGGCACGGCAGTGAGCCGGACAGCTCTGTCTGATTCGACCGCTTGTTCCGGCCCGAAATAGGCGGATTGCGCGGAGAAACAGGAGCGAGGGACGCGGCCTTCGGTCGTCAGCGCCTCCACTCCGCTTAGCAGATCAGGCCGCCAATCATGCGCCACATGTGCCCCGGCGTTCACGCAAGCGTCGCGGACCGGTACTCCCGGGTTGCCGGCCGACTCGAAGCAGTAGACAATCGGACCTCGAATGAAAGCGGCAGCGTTGCGGTTTTCGCGGATACGAGGATTGGCCGCGACGCGCAACGCCGGCATCTGCATCCGCAGCAGGACGCGGTCTCCGTTTCGCCACGCCCTGCGCACACGGTGGAATGCGCCGGGCTGCGCTTCTCGGCGGCCTTCCGGGGTCTCCACCACTGCCGCGCCGCACCAGCGCGGGATTCGAAGGCGCAACTCGAACTCGCCCTCCGATTGCACCTCCAACGAGACGTCTCCATCCCACGGATAGCGCGTCGTCATCCTTAGCGCAAACTCGCTGTGTCGCAACTGAACGTTATCATACAAGTTAACGAACACGCCGTCATCGTCCGTTGCGAAGAACAGGCCGTGAACCGAGCAGATCGTGCGATATATGTTCGGCGGACAGCACGCGCAGTCGAACCAGGGCCGGCGTTCATGACTTGCGTCGCATTCGAGCGGATTCACATAAAAGTATCGCGTTCCGTCGAGTGAAACACCGCTGAGGAAACTGTTATAAAGCGCGTTCTCGATGACGTCGATATACTTTGCGTCCGCCGTGATTGCGAACATGCGCCAGTTCCACATCACCGAGGCGGTTGCCGCGCATGTTTCGGCATATGCCCGCGCGTTGGGCAGTTCGTATCGCTCGCCGAACGCTTCCCCTTCATGGCGCGCGCCGACTCCGCCGGTTATGTACGTTTTCCCGGTCTGAACGTCTTCCCATAGGGTAGTCAGAGAGTCGAGGAGGGTGTCCTCCCCGGTTTCCAAGTAGATATCCGCGGCTCCGGCATACAGGTACAGTGCCCTGACCGCGTGTCCGGCCGCGGCGCGCTGCTCGCGGACCGGCAGATGGTCCAGAAGGTACTCCTTGCCGCCGAGTACCGGCGGGTCTTGGCCACGAGCGTCCAAAAACCTTTGGCTCAGAGTCAGCCAGCGCCGATTTCCGGTCTCCCGATAAAGTTCCGCGAGCGCCATCTCTGCGCACGGGTGCCCCCCCGTCGCAAAGCGTCCGTCCGGGCCGAACTGTTCGTAAAGGTGCGAAGCCAGCCTCTCGGCGACGATTAGGAGCCGGCGTTGCCCGGTCGCGCGGTGGTGTGCGATAGCGGCCTGTATGAGGTGGCCCGCGCAGTAGATCTCATGGTCCGATTCCAGATTGGTGAAGCGGTCCTTTTTCCGCTCTCCGACAAACCATGTGTTGAGATACCCATCCGAGTCTTGCGTACCTTCTATCTTTTCGATGATGGAGTCCACGTCAGGCCGCAGCTCTTCGCATGCGCGGGAACCGAGCGCGTATGAAGCCGCTTCGAGCCACTTGTATAGGTCGCTGTCTCGATAAACGAGTCCGCGGGCTTCGGCGGAAGAGAGGCCCGCCGCGATGTCGAACGCCTCGACGGAGCCCGTCTTCCGCAGTTGCTCCAGCCCGTGCCACAGGCCGTTCTCATGAATCGCTCTTTGGCGCGCGGACCAGAATCCGTCTCCGAGGCGGACCGCCGAGAGAGGAAGCGGTCGGACGCGAGCGTGGGGGCTGGAACCGAACGCAATGATGGGGTCCGCCGCCTTCATGGCGGGATTCTATCTCAGACGAGAGAACCGTCCCCGGCACGGGATCGTCCGCGCCGTGGGACTCAGCCCTGGCCGCGCCGTGTCAGCGCCCGGCCGACGAGCCACGCCGCCGCCGCCGGGGCGACCGATCTCGCCGAATCGAAAGCGAACGCGAGGGCGCGTGAGTCCGCGCCGCCGTCGGCCATGCGGAAAAGCGAGACGAGCGCCTGCACCGCCAGGCATAGGGCGCCGCCGAACAGAAGAGCGCCGTACCGTCCTCCGCGTCCCATCTGCAAACCGAGTATGAGGCAGGCGATGAGCGGAATCCAGGCGTAGGTCCCGATCCAGCCGAGCGCGGTTTCGGCCGAGGGCATCCACGACGGCGCGAAACCGGGACGCGCTGCGGAAGGCGTGAGGGTCTCGGCAACGCGCCAGCCGGCGACCGTCACCGCGAAGACCGGCATGACGAAGGCGAGCAGACAGCCCGGCTGGCCTTCCTCTTTCATGAGGCGAACAGGCTACCCCTCCCGCCGCGTTCCGGCGTGGGCTACACTACGCCCGTGACCCTGGTTGTGGAGTTCGCCCAGTTTGTCGAGGCGGTCCGCCGCTTCGGCGAGCCGGAAGAGGGATGTGTCCTGCGCAAGGTGGTCGGCGACGTGGTTCATCTCACTCACGTGAACGCTTCTGCCGGCGTGCAAATCGTTACCCTTTTTCAGGGCGGCGAGGAGGACGTGGAACGGACGCTCAGCGCGGAAGGGCTTAAGACTATGCGCGGCGTGTGGGTGACCGAGGCGTCGCTGGAGCATTTGGCCCGTGTCGCGGGCGAAGCCCACATCGCCGCCGTCGCGTATCAAACGCCCGACGGCCCCGGCCTCTGGATGGACGTGTTCCCGACGCCGCCGAGTGAAGGCGACGTGCTGCGGGCCATATTCGATGAGTTCGTTACGGAAGGACTCCTCGTTGACAGGGATTTCGATACGTTTCTCGCCGAGGCGAAGCCCCAGGTCCGGGTTCTCGGGCCGGAAGAGATTGAGCGGTTTCTGAAGCAGAAGCCGCGTCCGTAAGAATCTGTGTAGGGGTGACTCGACCGGAAGAAGTTGGCTTCAATATGTGCGGCCGAGAGTCGCCCAAACCGCGCACATCGAACACAATGACGCGACCCCCTGGGGATAAGCCTCGTCCGTAAACCGATGGAGTTGCAGATAGCGGCCGGGCTCGGCGCGGCGGCCCTCATATACGCGAACGTCGTTGAGCCCCGCCTGCCGGTGTTGATTAGGCGGACGCTGCACGTGCCCGGCCTGCCCGACGGATGGCGCGGCGGGCGGATCGCCCTGATTTCAGACCTTCACGCGCCGATGATCGCGTCCGTCCGGCGCTGGGTGCCGCGCGCGCTCGCCGGCGAGTATGACTTCGTGGCGGTTCCCGGCGACTTCGCGGTCCGCGCGCGTCACATTCCCAGAGCGGTCGAGACGCTTCTGTCGCTGCGCAGCCGGCTCGGCGTTTTCGCCACCCTCGGCAACATCGAATACAAGCGGCGAGGTGAGGCGGCTAAGATCGCGGAGTCGTTGGAGTCGTCGGGCGTTCGGCTATTGAACAACTCGTTTGTCCGACTGGAGCGCAACGGCGACCCGGTTTTCCTGTGCGGAGTGGATGATCCATATACGGTCAGGGACGACCTTGCGGCCGCCGCGCCGCCGGTGCCCGGATTCCGGCTGCTGCTGGCCCACGCGCCGCAGGTTTTCGAGCGAGAGGGCATCGAGTCGTTCGACCTGGTCCTTTGCGGGCACACGCACGGAGGGCTCGTGCGGCTGTTCGGCCGTCCGGTGTTCGCGCACGCGCGCATGGAGAGGCGCTACAGCAGCGGATGGGTGGAGACGCCCGGCAAGCCGCCGGTCTTCGTGAGCCGGGGCATCGGCACGGGCCACCCGATGGCGCGCGTCTTCTGCCGCCCGGCGGTTTATGAGCTCACGTTGGAGCGTGCAGACGAAGCGTGCTGTGAGTGAGTCCACATTTCATCGCCCCGTTCGAGAGGCGGGTTGGGGGATGGGGGATGGGAAGGCTGCCGTCGGGTCTCGTTTCTTTATGCGCTTCGGCGTCGCCGTATCAGTAGAAGAGCCGAGCCTGCGACCAACACGAGTAGGGATGCCGGCTCGGGGACCGGCGCAAGTTTCGCGGACCCGCCTCCTGCAATCCCTTGCAGGTGAATCATCGTGAAAACGTTTAGACCGCCTGTCGAAAGCGATTGGAAGTCGGTTTCGATGAGGCCGCCGCCGGTTACCTGCCATGAGACGGACTCTCCGGGCTTCAGGCGATTGACGCCTCCGCCCGCGTTGGACGTCGCGAACTTGACCTGCATGTCGAACCTTCCGCCGGCATTGGGGAAGGCATCCGGTCCGAAATCCCAATCAACGATTTTCGGGCTGCTTTCGATCAGAGCGGGGTCAACAGGATAAGGGTCCATGTTCAGGAGCAGGAGCGAGATGAACTGACCCGATGCGGAAGTCGCATTGTGCGCCAGGGTCATGTCCACCGTATCCGTGCCGGCGTTTTCAATGGTAAGCGTTGCCCACGGCGCGCTGCCGCCGGGCGGTTGACCCGTTACTAATTCTGTGAAATCGAACGTGACCATTGCGCGAGCAGATGTCGCCACAACACAAGCGGCGCACAGTAACACGCAACGACAAACTGCTCCTCTGGTTCTGTTCATTTGAAACCTCCTCTGGCGAAAGACCTGGGATGCAATAATCCGGCCAATTGCCTGCGGACCATATCAGGAGACGGTGGAGGACCCTCGATGTTGTTTCATCCCCCAACCCGCCTTTCGGGTTGGGGGTTTTCGTCCGTCGGCTCATGATCCTACCTATGCCTCCACGTTCGGGCGGGTGGCCCGGGTTTCTGACCCCGTAATCTCAGAACCGGATATAGACAGCGCAGGTCTTCCAGGCCCGGGAGTGAGGCCTCCTCCGCCGTGCGCCACCGGCTCGCGGGCGTACTCCAGGGGCTGGAACACGTGCTCTAGGTGCCGGCCGGTGGCCTCAGGCGGCAGGAACACGCGGTCTGCGGGCAGAATCAAGGGACTATGGCAGACGATTTGGGTTCGCCGGCGGCGGAACGGGCCGACCTGGCCGTGGACACCGTGTCGCCGTACGTAGACACCCGCGCGCCGCTTGTCGCCAACACGCCGGAGGAGCGCCGCTACCAGGCCGCGTATCTGGATGACGACTTGATCACGTCCCTGTGGTCGGATACGCTGGTGGTTACGGCGCAGGGGTAGGCGGGTGTACATGATTGCTTCGCGCGTCGCCGTGGCCGGGTCAAACTAATGCCCTCTAAGGAAGACCTCCAGCCGGGTGATCCCGAAAAGGCCGTAGAGGCTATTCCTTGCGAGTCTTTTGCTGCGTTTTATGAGAAAATCGGTTCCGAGCATGCCGATACCCACGGAATCATATTCCGCGGCCATCGTGACTCGAAGTGGAAACTGGAATCTTCCCTTCTCCGGCTTTCGAGGGATAATCTCGAGGCGGATATGCGCTCAAGTCAAGGGGCCATCGCCGACGAACTAAAATGGAACGGCCTACGTTCCAAGCAGTCCTTTCAGCAGCGCTATGGGGCGTTTACCGAAACTGCCGCTTCGTTGGAAGACGAGAAGATGTGGGCGCTCGCCCAACAACATGGCGGCAAAACCCCCCTCTTAGACTGGACGACATCTCCGTTTGTAGCCGCTTTTTTCGCGTACGCCGACCTCGTGCTGAATTGCAAGGCCGAAGATCGGAACGGATCAGTGGCCGTGTGGGCGCTGCGTATCGGCAATGCGCGCTCTATTCTGTCTAATGCGGAACCGCCAGAACGGTTCAGGTTGTGCTACCACGTACTCCCAGCCAACCGCAGACTCATTGCCCAGCAGGGGCTGTTTACGTACCACGATGAACCGGTGGATATGGTCTCTTGGATTGCATCGTATGATGTTGACCCGCGCCTTAATTACCCTGTTTTCCAGAAGTACGTAATCCAGTCCGAGGATTATGATTTCGCGCTTTCTCTCTTGAACCGTATGAACATCAACTATGCAACGCTTTTCCCTGATATAGGCGGAGCGGCACTGCACGCGACTTTAGCCGGGGTGCAAGTGGGTTATGAAGGACTTAATCCGCAAGAGGAGCCACTAGTAAGACCCTCGCCGCCATCTTCGACATGAACCATGGTGCAGGCAGCCCGTGGTGCCGACGGGCGGCCCGGACAAGGTTCGTGGGCGCACGCACGGGCTTCGGTACAAGAAAAAAGAGGGTTGCGGTGAAAGGAGAGCAAAGGCCGCAACCCCCAGTGTAGGTTGAACTGTGTGTTCCCACTCGCTTTATCGGGCGTTCTCGCAGAATCCTCAGGGCGCCTCGCGTTTCTTAGCCGATTCACCGCTTTTCGTCCGGCCTCTATCGCAAACCGGCCAGCGTGCCGTAGAATAGCCGGGCGGCTATGTTGAGAAGGGCGTTCCGGTCGGCCTGGACTTCGGTGCGCGAGCACTGGACCCGTTCGCTTCTCAGCGCCCTCGGCATCCTTGTCGGCACCACCGCCGTCATGCTGCTCATCTCGATAGCAAACGGCGTGCGGCGCGACGTGAGCGGCCAGATCCAGGGCCTGGGAACGAACTTGGTCATTGTCGTGCCCGGCAGGGTTGACACATCGAACCCGTGGGCCGGGGGGAGCGGTGGAATAGGCCTGAGCCCGTTCACGCTCAGGGACGAGGAAGCGGTGGCCCGCGTGCCGGGGGTTCGCAGCACCGCGAAATTGACCTTTGTGGCGGGGACGGCGCTTGTCGGCGACCGCAGCGCCGGGGGGTTCATCTTGGGCTGCGACCCGTCTTGGTTCCTTATCCGGCCGCACAAGTTCGTCGAGGGCGGGGCGTTCACCGATCCGCTCGCACGGTCAGCAGTAATCGGCTCGGGCCCCAAAGAGGAGTTGTTCGGGGATGGGCCGGCCGTGGGCAAGACTTTTCAAGTGCACCGCGTCGAGTACGAAGTGGTCGGCGTAATGCACGAAGAGGCGTCGGGAGGCCTTATGGGTGGAGGCTTTTTCAACGCTATCATCTACCTGCCGTTCGACACCGTTGCAGAGAGCGCCGGCCAAACTCTCATCCACCGAATCATGGCGCAGACCGACCCGAGCGTTGAGCCGGAGGCGGTTGTGTCGGGCGTCCGTGAGGCCGTAATGGCGGTCCAGCAGGGCCAGGAGAACTTTACGGTCCTGACCCAGGAAGACATGCTCGAGGTGGCGTTCACCGTGATGAACCTGCTCACCTACCTGGTGGTCGGCATCTCGGCCATCGCGCTCTTCGTCGGCGGCGTCGGCGTGATGACCGTTATGCTGATGAACGTCAGCGAGCGGACCCGGGAGATCGGCATCCGAAAGACCGTGGGCGCCCGGAAGCGCGACCTATTCCTGCAGTTCTTGGTGGAGGCGATCATGCTGACCACGGGCGGGGGGCTCTTCGGGCTGGCGGTCACCTGGCTGGGCATTCTGCTGCTGGAGGCACTGACGCCCATCAGGGCGGACCTAACCCTCGGCGTGGTCGGGCTGGGTCTGGGCCTGAGCGTGGTGGTGGGGACGGTTTCCGGGCTGCTGCCGGCCATGCGGGCCGCTTCGAAGGACCCGGTGGTGGCGATGCGGGAAGAGTAGTTCGTATGCTATAATCCAAAATTAGCGTGTCGAGCCCAGGCGCCCCGCTCGACCGAGGTTACAACCCCTTGGCCAGACTCACCCGCAGACGTCCAACAAAGAAGGAGATTGCGCGCGCCTACGCCGACGGCATCGTGTTGTCCGGCATCGCTCGCGTCTCGTCAACGCTGCGGCTGGGCGAACTGTCTCAGCAGGTGTCGGAGCACGGCATCGGCCTGGCCGACCTTCGCAACCTGCTCGCTACTAACCCAGACCGATACGCCTACGACGACCGCCGCTGGGTGCCGAAGGCCCGCGTGGACGTCGCAGAGGGGCCGATTAACGAACTCCTCAGACAGACGCTCCGCAACTACGCGGCGCCGATGCCGATATCGGACCTGGCCGCAGAACTGTCCGCAACGCGGGGTCGAACCAAGGAGCATTTTGAGGCGAACCTGCCGGCGATGCTTATCGCGGACCCTGACCTGTTTGCCACTCCATCCGGATATGCCGGCCTGGCCGTGTGGATGTTCGTGGCGAGGGATGAGACGATTGAGCGCGCCATGAATGGGAACGGGCTCACCGAGGAGGACGTGAAGGAGTGGGCGCGGACGCTTGGGCGAGTGGACTTCTCAAACGTGAGGATCGCCGCCGAAAGAATAGTGAAGTACGCTCCGGTATCGGCCAAAGTAATCGGCTACTTCGCGTGGAAACAGTTGAACCCGCAGGACCCGTATGCATTGCGGCTGTATGACGCGACCGAGTTATTCGACGCGCTACTTATGCAGGAAGGGCTTGTCTTCGGAGCGGACGGCAGGTTCCATACCAGCGCCGATGCCCCGAGGTGGCTGAGGCAGGCGCTGAGGGAAGCCGAGAAGACCCCGCACGTAATAGATGTCGAGGAAGTTGCGCCGCTCGAGTTCGGCAAGGATGAACTCGAGGAGATGCTGGAGAAGATTATGGGTTCGGACATATCGCTCAGCGTGGGCGAACTGTTGCGGGAGAAGTACGACCTGACCCCCGCCGACCGGACCTACCCGGAGGACGTGGCTAACGCCGTCACGTCGCTCAGAAAGACGAAGCGGGTCTGGTACGTCGGCGGAGACCGGCTGCGCGCGCCCGATTCCGCCCCCGAGTTCATCTATTCGGTTCCGAAGATATTTGAGTTCCACGAATGGGAATACCTGGACGAGGATGGCGAGGCGATTGACGTGGAACTCTCGGACGACGGGTTCAGCAGCGCCCTAAGAAAGGAGACGGCGCACCTGCTCTCACAAGACGTGCAGGACGAGGACCCGCAGCCGCAGCCGAAGACGATGCCGGACAGCCTGCGCCTGGTCGTGAAAGCGCACCACCGCGAGATCGGCACTTTCCCTCTCTGCCAAATCCCGCCTGGCTGGCTGGACCCTGATCCGAAGATACAGGAACTTATCTTTATTGACCGGAACGCGCGCGAACTGAACGTTTGGCTCAACCATGACGCCAGGCTGATGTTCAATCTGCTGGAGTGGTGGTTCGAGCAGCCGGTGGAAAGCGGCGCGGTGTTCACTCTAACGAAAACGGATCGCGCGAACGTGTTTGAGTTCGCTTGGGTGGACGAAACCGACCCGCTTCTCTACATAAGTTCCGAACGGATGGAAGCGCTGCGCGACCTGGCCGCGCGGTCGGCGGAACTTTCCACGTATGAGGTTTTGATGGAAGTGCTCGGCCATTACAGGAAGGGCGCGGACTTTGTGACGCTTCTTGCGGAGATGAACGTGGTGCGTCGGGTGACGCGGCGATTGGTTGCCTCCGTCCTGACGGGTTATCACTGTTTCTATCAGCGCAGCGGCTCGCCTGTGTGGCACTACGATGCCAAGAAGGTCCAGCAGGGATTCGACAGAGCGAAGCGGAAGCACATCCGGGGTTGATAAGGGCCGCGGCGGGTTCTTTGTTTTTCGTTTGACGTTTGTCGTTGGCCCTCCGTCTTTTTTTCCTTTGGCCTTTCGCCTTTCGCCTCATCCCTCTCCCCTTGCGCTTCCGAGCTGAAACCTGCCACAATGCCCTTTCGTCCGGCGGGTATGGCCGCCGGCGTGATCAGCGATGCCGAACAAGAAAGCCTCGATAAAGGACCTGCGACAGAGCGAGAAGCGGCGCCAGGCGAACCTGAGCGTCAGGACCGCGCTGAAGACTTACGTAAAGCAGGCGCGGGCGGCCGCCGGCACGGACGACGCTGCCGAGCGCGCGCGCCTCGCGTGCAAGATGCTGGACAAGGCAGCCGAGCGCGGGATCATCCACAAGAACCAGGCGTCGCGCCGCAAATCGCGGCTTGTGAAGCACACGAACGCGGGTTCGGGGTAGCGCGGCGGATCGTTGCCGCAGGCCGTTAGCGGTCTCGTTGCTTCGCTGACACCGTCAGGCTCAGGCCACCGCAGTTGTACATTCGCGTCCGGGGTGCCTGCTGTGGACCTTTCATCCGGGCAATCAATCCTCAGCAGAGTAGTTTGCGGAGGAATTCTAATGCTCGTCGGACGGCAACTTGACCTTTATATACCCATGCTTAACACCGTAGAGGTAAACGACGCCGTCTACGTATGCGGACGATGACGGCCGCACCCAATCGTCCACCGTTGTGACGTGTCGCACCAAAAGTTCCGCGCCGCGCGGCGTCACGATCTTGACGCTCGACTTCACCTGATCCGGCGGGCCAAACTTATCTGTGAGAAGTACGCCCTGGGGAATGCCGATAAGCCTGGCGTCCCCCTTTACGTCTACCTGAACCGACGTCTTCTCGCCGTTCAGGGTGATCGCGTACAATGTTTTCGTTTTGCCGTCCCACGTCCACAGGCGATCGCCGCCGATTGCCCAGTAGGAGGCCATGGCGCCCCCCGAGTATAGTGGGACAGCGACCGTCTCTTTAAGGGTCGCCTCGTTATAAAGAGTGAGCCTGGACTTTTCGGCGTCCCAAATCATCAAGAAACGTCCGAATCGGCCCACAGGAATGCCGACGATGCCTGTCTTTTGGGGACGTCCGGACTTGATCGACACCCACGAAACCGTTGAGTCATCCTCCGAAACCAGATAGGCACGATCTCTCACCAGGGCCGCCGGTCTCATGGACTTGAAGCTAACGACCGCGTCATCGCTGTGCCGGAGCAACAAGCACTCCCGCGGGCGACCGACGCCGCACACAAGCAGGGCCGACTCACTGGCTTGAAGAATGCTGATCTCGTCGAACGGGAGTTTCGTAGATCGCCAGACCTTCGCATCCTTGTCCGACGACCGCCACAATGTGCCCGACCAATCGACGGCCAACAACTCCTTGGACGTTGCGGTCACCAGGGTGGGGCCGGGCGCGAATTGCTTGTCCATAGCGGTGATACCGGCAGCGTCGAATCTCAGTAGCCTGCGAGTGTCAAAGTCCACGCCGTAGCAGCGTCCATGAAACAGGGGCGAGACCTGCCACGTTCTGTACGCGCCCGCCTTCTTCCTGTCTTGGATTGACACATGCAGGATTTCCGATTCGCCCGGGCGAGGATGCGCCGGACTGTGCCAAACAGCAGCCGGAAGAACTGCGCAAAGAGTACAACTTGCTAGTAGCGCCCAATCTTTAGAAATACACATGTCAGCCTCCCTGACGTTTCCATCCTTCAGCAATCTCATTGTTGAAGGATTCCTACCCTCGGCCTTGCGTTTGCGGCCCTTAGTATCCCGTCAACCGACTCTGAATCGCAAGCGTCCATCAGCCCACATTCAGTTCTCCAGCGGGCTCCTTTCTTCATCGAGGGTTTCCTTCCCGCGGTCGGTGCGCGGGTTCGACCCATCCTTGCATACGCTCGACTTCCGCGGCGACGTCGCGGCCTCGTGGAGCACGCGCTCTGCCCGACCAGGGAAGTCATGCGCCGCCCTCACTGGGCACCAGGGCTTGGCGGCAGCACGGCCGACCTGTGACTATCTTCACAAAGTGGCTCCTCCCTGGGGTAGAACATCGTCAGCAGATTGGGCGCGCGCCGGCGCGCCCGCGCGAGGGAGCCGGTGCAGACCGCTACGGAACAGGAACTGGTCACAATCACCGTCAACGACCAAGAAGTCCGCGTCCCGAAAGGCGAAATGATCGTCGAGTCGGTGAAGCGGATCGGTCTCGACGTCCCGATCTTTTGTTACCACCCGCGCATGAAGCCGGTCGGCATGTGCCGCATGTGCCTTGTGGACGTGGGGATGAAGCAGAAGGACGGCAGCGTGCGGGTAATGCCGAAGCCGCAGACCGCGTGCACGCTCCCGGCCACGGAAGGGCTGGCGATCTACACCGACACCGAGCAGATAAGAAAGGACCGCAAGGGCATCTTAGAGTTCCTGCTGGTCAACCACCCGCTCGACTGCCCGGTCTGCGACCGGGGCGGGGAGTGCCCGCTGCAGAACCTCACGCTGATTTATGGCCCTTCCACTACGCGATTTGTCGAGGAGAAGCGGCACCTGCTGAAAGCGTTTCCTCTTAGCAAGTACGTGCAACTCGACTTAGAGCGTTGCATTCAGTGCGGGCGGTGCGTTAGGTTTACGGAGGAGATCTCCGGCGACGGGCAGTTGGCGTTTCTTTTCCGCGGCGCACTGATGCAGCCGCAAACCTACGAACTAACTGACTTCACCTCACGGTTTAGCGGGAACACTATAGAGGTCTGCCCCGTGGGCGCCCTTACAAGCGCCGAGTACCGTTTCCGGGCGCGGCCGTGGGACCTGGAGACGAGTCCCGCTATCTGCACCGAGTGCTCCAACGGCTGCAGCACATGGTTCGACCATCGGGTCGGCGAGATGATCCGGATAAACGGCCGTACGAACGAGGCCGTGAACGAAGAGTGGACCTGCGATAAGGGAAAGTTCGGCCACAACTACCTGAACTCGCCGAAGCGTCTGACCACGCCGCTGGTGCGCGACGGGGAGTCGCTGCGCGAGGCCGGCTGGGCGGAGGCGTACGAGCGAATCCTTGCAGTCTTCAAGGGCGGCGGGGGCGCGGTTGCAGGGCTGAGCGGCGGACGACCCAGCAATGAGAGCCTGTTTCTGTGGAAGCGCCTTTTCACCGAGCGGTTTGAGAGTCCGAACCTTGACCATCGGTGGCACGTCCACCTGCCGGGCGCGGGCGAGACGGTTGCCGGCAGACACGGGATTCGCGAGGTGAACACGCCAATCGCCGCGTTCGAAGGTATGCCTGCCATCTTTTTCTTCGGCGGAGACCCGGCCGCCGAGCAGCCGATCCTCTATCTGCGCGTGCGAAAAGCGTGGTTCAGAAACGAAGCGAAGGTCATTGTCGCGGCCCCGGAACCGACCGAAGCCGACAATTTCGCCTATTGCGTATTGCGTTATCGTCCCGGCTCGGAGGCTGCGCTGTTGGGCGGCCTAACGCGCCTGCTGCTGGAGAAAGCGGGCGGAGTGGCGGGTGCGGACGAGTTGCGGCAGGCAGTGGCCCGCTTCACGCCGGAAGAGACGGAGGTTGTCACGGGAGTCGCCTCGGGGGCGCTGCGCCGTGCAGCCGAAGCGATGGCTGAGGGCTTCGCGACCGCTGCGAGCCGCACGCTCTACAACCTTCCGAACGGCGCGGACGTGGTTACGGCCCTAACTAACCTCGCGATATCCGCCAAGTCGGCGGACCGATTCAATCTGTTCGCCACGGAGGCCAACGAGCAGGGCGCACTGGAGATCGGCGTCCTGCCGGGCGCGGGCGGGCTGGACACGCGAGGGATTCTCGAAGGCTGCCGCGACGGCGGAGTCAGGGCTCTGTGGCTGCTGCAGTGCGATCCGTTCGAACGGTTCCCGAACAGAGAATTGGCGCGACAGGCGCTCGAAAACGTCGAGTTCCTGCTCGTGCAGGACATCATCGAAACAGAATCATTCCATCACGCAAGCGTCGTGTTGCCGTGCTGCGCGTTTAGCGAGGATGACGGAAGTTACACGAACATGGAGCGGCGCGTTCAGCGAGTGCGGCGAGTCGTCGCTCCGAAAGGTCATGCCAAGCCGAGTTGGAAAGTCTTCAGCGAACTCGAACTCCGGATGACCGGCGAGACGCCTCCTTTCAGTGCGAAGGAGGTCATGGGAATGTTGGGTTCGGCGGCCCCGCAGTATCAAGTGTCGGCCTATGATCACTTGGAGGGTGAGGGTGTAATTCTTCCGGCAGAGGGGGGTGCGGCGGAGCCGCGTCTCGCTCTTCCGGATTATGATGCGATGGAGGGCAGCAGGGAGCTGGTGTAGGTAGACTCGCGGAGCGAACAAGAGGGAATGGAGGCCACCCAACTGATTGCGCAGGCAAGCCAGATGTCTATGACTGAGGAGGTCCTTTGGGCCGGTCTGCGCATCGTCATCGTCGTCGGCTTTACACTTTCGATCATTCCGCTCATCATCTGGTGGGAGCGGCGCCTGCTGAGTTGGATGCAGGATCGGATCGGTCCCAACCGCGTCGGGCCGTTCGGCCTGCTTCAACCGATCGCGGACGGCATCAAACTGTTTATGAAGGAAGAGATTGTGCCGGCGTCGGTTGACCGCTTAATCTATATGGCGGCGCCCGCGGCGGCGCTGCTTCCGGCGCTGATCATCGGCGCAACTCTCCCGTGGGGGCCTAATCGCCTTCTGACCCCAATCGCCGACGTTGACATCGGAATCTTGTGGGTGCTTGCGGTTTCGTCGTTCGGCATCTATGGCGTCATGCTGGGTGGATGGGCTTCGAACAACAAGTACTCGCTTCTGGGCGGTCTGCGCAGCAGCGCGCAACTAATAAGTTATGAATTGGCGATGGGCGTTGCGCTTTACAGCGTCGTTCTGCCCACCGGTTCTCTACGCATGACGGAGGTCGTGGCGACGCAGCATGAGCCGCTCTGGGGTGTCGTGCTGTGGGCGCAAAACTGGTTCATTTTTACGCCGTATGGATTGCTTGCCGGCGTCATCTTCCTCATTACGATGGTCGCGGAAACGAACCGGGCGCCGTTCGACCTGCCGGAGGCTGAGTCCGAACTGATCGGGGGATTCCACACGGAGTACTCGTCCATGAAGTTTGCCGTGTTCTTTATGGCCGAACTTGGCATGATGATGCTGTTTTCCGGCGTGTTCGCCGTAATGTTCTTGGGCGGTTGGAGCCCGCTCCCGCTCAATTGGGAGTACCTTGCGAACCAGTCAGACCTCGCCGGAGTGAGTTGGCTTTCCAGTCCGCTTCTGTTCATCGGTGGCAGCGCGATGGCGCCCGTCTGGTTCGTCGCGAAACTGGCGGTGGGAGTCTCCTGCTACATTTGGCTGAGGGCGACGCTGCCGCGGCTGCGCTATGACCAATTGATGGCATTGGGCTGGAAGTTGCTGCTACCGATGGCCGCGCTGAACTTCGTGGTCGTCGCAATCTGGATGCTGTACGGCTGGTGGGCGTTCTTCGGTTCGGTTGCCGTTCTCGCACTGCTGTATTTCTACGTTGTTGCGGCCATCTTGAAACCCCGTGCGGAAAGGGACAAAGTTGAGATTCGTCTCGTTGACGTTCCCGTGAGTACTGCGAAGACGATTGAGGTGGGCAAGGAATCTTGAGGTTTTACGTTTTTCGTTTGAGGGTGGAAGAGTGAGGTCCGGTATGGAAGCACAACCGGCGGATAACGGCGGTAACTGCATTGTGAGGGGTGCTGAGTGAGTCAGAATCTGGTGTTGTTCGTCGCTCTGGCGGTGGTTGTGGTGGTTTCCGCGGTGGGCGTTATCGCCACACGGCACGTCATGCGCAGCGCGCTGAGCCTGGTGGTCAACTTCTTCACGCTGGGCATTCTCTATTTGGGCATGAACCTGCACCTAATTGGAATCGGCCAGATCCTGGTCTACACAGGTCTGATAATGATGCTGTTTCTGTTCTGCATTCTGCTTCTGAATCTCGGCGCCCCACAGATGTTGTATGAGCGCAGTCCCATAAAGGTCTGGGCGGCCGTACTTGTGTCCGGCGCTCTGATTGTGATTGTGCTATCTCAGGTTTTCCTGCCGATGACCGGAGCGATAGAGACAACGGCGCCGGACGACTATGGCCGCGTTCGCACCGTGGGCAATTGGCTGTTCAATAAATGGGTGTACGGTTTCGAGATCTCCAGCGTATTGCTGCTGGTGGGAATCGTCGGATCAATCTTGGTTGCCAAGAGGAGGGGCTGATGGAAGGGATACCGCTTGCCGCATATCTGTCATTGGGTGCCGTGATGTTCGCCATCGGGGCGCTTGGAGTGGTAATCAGGCGGAATCCGATAGTGATCTTCATGTGCATCGAGTTGATGCTGAACGCCGCGAACCTCACCTTCCTGGCGTTCGCCCGATATCATGAGACGCCGCTCAGCAGGATCATTGACCCGAACGACACCTACATGACCGGGCAGATGGCGGTGATTTTCGTTATGGCGGTTGCGGCGGCAGAAGTGGCCATCGGGCTGGGAATCATCATGGCCATATTCAGGTCGCGTGAAGAGATTGACGTGGACAAATTGAACCTCCTCCGAGGATAACGGATGGCGATTCCTGTAGACAGCCAACATTGGGCGAACCTGATTTGGGCGGTTCTTCTGCTGCCGCTGGCCGGGTTCCTCTTTCAGGCGGCTTTCGGCAAGAAGATAACCGATCTGCTCGGCGAAAGCGCGGGCCGCGCTGTTCTCGGGTTCATGGCCGTCTTGCCAATCGCCGCGGGCTTCCTGCTTTCCGTAATCATCGCAAGAAACCTTGGCGGCCTCGAGCCCGAGGCGCGCCTGTTTATCACGACCTGGTTCAATTGGATCGACCTCCAGAGCCTGCAAGTGCCGTTCGAACTGCGCGTGGACACGCTTTCGATGACGATGTGCCTGATAGTAACGGGCGTGGGCGCGCTCATACATCTCTATGCGACCGGATACATGGCCGAAGACCGCGACTATCCACGGTTCTTCACCTACATGAACCTATTCATTCTTTTTATGCTGCTGCTTGTGTTGGGGAACAACCTGCCGCTTATGTTCATCGGGTGGGAGGGCGTCGGCCTCTGCTCCTATCTTCTCATCGGCTTCTGGTATCAGAAAATCGAGAACGCGAAGGCTGCCAATAAAGCGTTCATCGTAAACCGAATCGGCGACTGGGGTTTCATGATCGGCATGTTCTTGCTGTTTGCGGTATTCGCCGCGAGCCAGGGAGTGATCGGCGAGGGCGAACTGCGGTATCTCAGTTTCGATGTAATGTTCGCGCACGCCCAGGAAGTGATCCCGCAGTTCGGACCGGTCGTCATCACCGCCATTCCGTTGCTCTTGTTCGTCGGCGCGATGGGTAAATCGGCGCAGTTCCCGCTCTACCTGTGGCTTCCGGACGCGATGGCGGGCCCGACGCCGGTCTCCGCGCTGATTCACGCTGCGACAATGGTTACGGCGGGCGTCTACATGGTAACGCGATGCCATATCTTCTTTGAACTCGCGCCGGTCGCCATGCTCGTGGTCGCCTGCGTGGGAGCGTTCACCGCTATCTTTGCGGCGAGCGTCGCTTTCGGCCAGACGGACATAAAAAGGGTTCTCGCCTATTCAACCGTTTCTCAGCTCGGTTACATGTTCTTGGCCTGCGGCGTGGGGGCGTTTTCCACCGGCATGTTTCATGTGACGACGCACGCATTCTTCAAAGCCCTGCTGTTCTTGGGCTCCGGCTCTGTGATAATGGCGATGTCGCACGATCAAGACATGCGTAAATATGGAAAATTGAGCAAGTACTTGCCCGTCACATACTTTACGATGCTCGTCGGCTGGCTTGCGATAGCGGGCATCCCCCCCCTTGCGGGCTTTTTCAGCAAGGACGAGATCCTCTCGAAAGTGTTTTCCAGCGGCTCCCATTGGGCGGGCCAGTGGGGCGGATTCAATCCGGCCGTGTTATACGTCGTCGGCCTGGTCACAGCCGTTATGACGGCCGCCTACATGACGAGGATGTTCTATCTCACTTTCCATGGACCTGAGGAGAGATGGCGCAACCTGCCGGTTCCGGCACACCATCACGCGCACGCGGTGGCGGTGACCGGCGAAGCGCACGGCCCGGACGAGCACGGCTTTTTCCTGGCTGACGAGGAGGTGGCGCGCAGGGCGGCGGAAGAGGAGGAGACCCACCACGAACTGGGTCCGGGCCATCAGCCGCGCGAGCCCGGTTTCACGATACGGTTCCCGTTGTTGGCGCTGGCGGCGTGCTCCTTGCTGGGCGGCATGATACTGGCCGGCCTAAACCCGCTCGCGGAAATGTTCGGCGCGGAAACACCACACTTCTTCGAAGTCTGGAATGAGCCGTCCGCCGGGGCGGCGCTCCTTCCGGCGGAGACAATGTTCCGCACTGAGCACTCAACAGAGTGGATTCTGGTCGGAGTCTCCGTCTTGGCCGCAGTCATCGGTATCGCGTATATGCGCTTCCGCTACGCAAAGGGACTGCCCGAAGATGAGCGGCGACTGAGGGGCTGGCGACGCGCGGCAGGGATGCAGTGGTACTTCGACGCGGCGATGTACCGTCTGTTTGTTGAATGGGGTGGACGGTTCTCCAACGGTGTGAAGAGGTGGTTCGATGAAGGCGTGATCGACGGTCTCCTTGTTCATGGTTCCGCGTGGACGGTGGGTGCGTTCGGCAAGGTCTTCCGTAAGACGGAAACGGGCTACGTTCGCACCTATGCGATGACGATGCTGCTGGGATCGGTGCTGATTCTCGGCTACTTCATCTGGGTGGTTTCGAGGTAACGGATGGATAACACGGGATTCGGCCTGCTGAGCCTGGTGATCTTTATGCCCCTTATGGGGGGGCTGTTCCTTATGCTCGTCCCTAAGGACTTTGTGAAAGTTCACCGTTACCTTGCGCTGGCCGTTACGATCCTTACGTTCGTCGCGTCGCTCCAAATATATCGGGCGTTCAGCGGGAACACATACCACTTTCAACTTGTCGAATCCATACCGTGGATCACCAGCCTCGGAATCACATACAAGGTCGGCGTTGACGGCATAAGTCTCTGGCTCGTGCTATTGACCACGTTCATCGCGGTCATTTCCGTCTGGTTCAGTTTCTATGTAGGCGAGCGCGCAAAGGAGTTCATGGTTTTCTGCCTGATCTTGGAAACTGCGCTGATAGGCGTGTTCTGCGCCCTGGACCTTATTCTGTTCTTCATATTCTTTGAAGCGACGCTGTTTCCCATGTATCTGATGATCGCCATCTGGGGAGGAAAGAACCGCGCCTACGCCTCCGTCAAGTTCTTCCTGTTTACGTTCTTGGGCTCGATTTTCATGCTCGTTGCAATCGTCGCGCTCTACTTCATCACTCAGGAGAAACTTGGAGAGGGAACGTTCGACCTGATCGCCATGCAGGAACTGGCCGCCGCCGGCGACCTGGCCGCCGGCACCGTACAGCTGTGGCTCTTCGCGGCATTCGCCGTTGCCTTCGCGGTGAAAGTGCCCTTCTTTCCGCTGCATACGTGGCTGCCTGACGCGCACACGGAGGCGCCGACCGCGGGCTCCATCTTCCTTGCCGCCATCATGTTGAAGATGGGCATTTACGGCTTCCTGCGTTTCTGTCTGCCGCTGTTCCCAGAGGCTTCCATTCAGGCTGCGCCGCTAATGATGGGCCTCGCCGTCGTCGGCATAATCTATGGCGCGGTGATGGCGGCGATGCAGCCCGATTGGAAGCGCCTCATTGCATACTCGTCTGTGAGTCACTTGGGATTTGTGATGCTCGGCGTCTTCGCCCTCAACCACAACGGTTTGATGGGGAGCGTTCTCCAATCGGTGAACCACGGCATAAGCACTGGCGCCCTATTCTTGATGGTCGGGATGATCTATGAACGGCGGCATTCACGGCTTTTCAAAGATTTCGGCGGGCTGAAACGGCAGATGCCGATGTTCTCGGGCCTATTTCTGTTAATCATGCTGAGTTCGGTGGCGCTGCCCAGCATGAACGGCTTCATTGGCGAGTTCCTGTGTCTCATAGGCGGCTTCGAAGCAGGATTCAACGGCACGGCGGGGATTCCAATCTGGATGCCGGTTGTCGCAGGCTCCGGTATCGTATTCGCGGCGGTCTATCTGCTGTGGATGTTCCAGAAAGCGTTCTACGGGCCGGTGGACAAAGCGGAAATCCGCCGTCTGCGCGATATCAAAGTCTGGGAGCAGGGCCTCTGTTGGGGTCTGGTGCTGTTCGTCTTTTGGATCGGGCTCTATCCGACGTTTTACACTTCTAAGATGGAGGCGAGCGTCAACGCCTTGCGCCACCAGACGATTCAACCTCCAGATGCGCGGCCCGCGTGGGCCGACATGTCTGTGGACGTCAACGGCCGGGGCGATGTCGTGGAAGTGACCGGACGCGACCCGGTGGACCTCGGCGTCTGGACGCAGGTCCGCGTACTCGTTCCGTCCGAACACCACAAGCAGCGTGAGGATACGGAGGCCGTCGTGGCAAGGAGGAGCGGTGAACAGCCGTGAGCGGTTGACCGCGGCCTCTCGGGGCGGCCCGGTGGACCACCCGCCCTGGTTCGCCTGGAGCCCGAGCGCCTCGCTACAGGCCGTCCGCTCCTTCGCGCAGAGGTGGGCGCCCGACGCGGTCGTTGCAGCCAATGCGGACGACGCGCGCGCCCTCTTGGCTGAGCTCGGGGAGGATGGCCCCGCCGTATTGGCCGAGACTTCCAACCCGTTCGCCCTCGCCTCCGAGGCCGGCGCAGACCTCGATGCGGCGTTCGGCCGCAGCCCGGCGGAAGGCGAAGAACGCCTGATTCCATTCGTACACACCGTCGGCGAGCGGATTGAGCGTGCCATGGAAGCCGGCGTGGACGGTGTGCTTTACTGCCTTCGCGGCGCGAACCCCGCCGAGTCCACGCCGATGTCATACAGCGGCTTCTATCTTGAGCATGACCGTGACCTGCTTGAACAGGCCGCTGCTGCGCGGTTCAACGTGCTCTTTGTGGAGGGCGGCGTGGGCGTGTACCTCGATTTCGTGCACGACCTGCCTGCCTCGGCTCTCGCTTGGGACGAGGAGGCGAGCGGTGTGACTCCAAGGGATTTACGCAAGCTGCACTCCGGTGCGCTGGCCTGCGGTCTGAGCGGCGACCACGCCGCGTTGTGGGAGGAGTCGGACGGGATAGGTCTCATATTCGCCGGCAGGGTGCCCGATTTGGCAAGTTTCGATTTTTCTCCGGTCAAAGATGCCTCGATGAAACTGGGGAGCGCGGTAGCCCATGAGTGACACGAATCTGACTCCTGCGCCGATTGACTGGATGGCGCTGTTGCCGATCATCGGCGTGACAGCGACCGGTGTCATCGCGATGATAATCGAGATGATCCGGCCGCGCCAGACGAACAACGCAATCGTCTGGTGTTGTCTGATCGGCCTCGGGGTCTCAGCCTATTTCGTTCTGGCGAACTGGAGCAGACCGGCGGAGGAGACGTTCGGCGGGCTGTTTATGAACGACCGCTTCGGTCAAGTGACGCAACTGCTGCTGATAGGAGTGGCGTTTATAACGGTGCTGTTCAGCGAGGGCTATCTGCGCGAAAAGAGGGTTCCGTTCGGCGAATACTATCCGCTCGTCCTCTGGTCAACCGTGGGCGGGATGATTATGGTTGCCACGCGCGACCTGCTGATTCTGTTTCTCGGACTGGAAGTGCTCTCGATTGCCCTCTATGTGCTGGCCGGGTTGAAGAGCGGCGAAAAGAGGTCCCAAGAAGCGGCGCTCAAATACTTCCTGCTCGGGGCGTTTGCGTCCGGGTTCATGCTGTACGGCATCGCTCTAATCTACGGCGCTACCGGGACCACGCACGTTACCGGAATCGGTGAACTTTACGCGCTCAGAGAAACGCTGGTGGACAGATACCCATTCAACGTTCTCTACGCGGGAATCGGCATGGTCACTGTCGGCTTTGCGTTCAAGGCGGCACTGGTTCCGTTTCACATGTGGACGCCGGACGTTTACCACGGCGCTCCGACGTCCGTGACCGGATTCATGGCCGCCGGCTCGAAGATTGCGGCGTTTGCGGCCCTCATCCGCTTCCTCGATGGAGCGATGGACCTCAGCAGCGTCTGGCTTCCGGTACTCACCGTGCTGGCCGTTCTCACAATGTTCTTGGGAAACCTGGTCGCGCTTGTTCAGAGGGACGCCAAGCGTATCCTCGCCTATTCGAGCATCGCGCACGCCGGTTATCTGCTGGTGGCCGTTATAGCGTATTCGAAGGCGCAAGGCATGTTCGACGTCGAGATCGGCTACGGCACGGTCATCTATTATCTGCTTGCCTACGGCGCGATGACGCTTGGCTCGTTCGCCGTGCTGAGCCTCACCGCGCGCGGCGGCCGCGAAGGCACGCTGTTGGAAGACTTCCACGGCCTGTGGCGGCGCGCGCCGTTCCCTGCCGCGATGATGCTGATCTTCATGGCGAGTCTCGCCGGCGTGCCTCTGACCGGCGGTTTCGTGGGAAAACTTCTTATTTTCAAGGACGCGATCGCCGTGGACATGCTCTGGCTCGCGCTCGTCTTGGCCGTCAACTCGGTCATCAGCGTTTTCTACTACCTGCGCATCGTATTGGCCATAGTCGTAAGAGAACCGGACCTGCATCCCACGCGGTTTGCCGCTGTGAACCCCGGTCTGTTCGCCGCATGCGGGATTTGCGGCTTTCTGCTCATTTGGATAGCGGTGGCGGTGGATCCGTTCATGAAGTGGATCTCTCCGCCTGAGCAACACGCGATCGAATTACGCGAGTCGCCTCCGGAGTCGTCGGTGGAATAGATGCGCCTCGGCCTAAGCATGTGGAGTTACGTAGCGGTCTGGCGCCGCGGCGAAATCGAAGCGCCCGATTTCATGCGCATTGCCCTGGAGCTGGGCGCGGGCGGCGTGGAACTGCTCGACTTCTTTTTTCGAAACCAGGGGGACTGGTCGGCGGAGACGGACGCGATATTGAAGGCGCAGGATGAAACCGGCTTGCCGGTCGGCGTCTTTTCTGTGGCGAACGACTTCTCCGACCCTCGTCCAAAGAAGCGGCAGGATCAGGCAGAGGTGATACATCGCGGTGTGGATCAGGCGGTGCTCTTTGGGGCCGGGCTTGTGCGCGTTTTCGCCGGGGCAGGGTCTCAGGCCCGAGAGGCGGATGAGGTGGTTGGATGGTTTGTCGAAGGATTGAGCCAGGCTTCGGTTTATGCGTCCGAGAAGGGGGTGCGGCTGGCGCTCGAAAACCACGGAAAGTTCGCCGGACGCGGAGATCAGATAGTCGAGATCATTGAGAGGGTGCGCGAGAAGTCCGGGAATGACGCTCTCGGCGCCAACCCGGACACGGGGAACTTCTTGTTAGTGAATCAGGACCCTGTTGAGGGCGTACGCCTGGTGGCGCCGTATGCGTACATGGGCCACTTCAAAGACTTCGCTCAGAAACCCGAAGGCCATTCCGGCCACTCGTTCGCTGCGCTGGACGGGAGCGAGTTCATCGGCACGCCCATCGGCGAAGGCTCAATTGACCTGGCCGGCTGCGTGCGCGCGCTGGCCGGCGCGAGCTTCGACGGCTGGCTGAACGTCGAATACGAAGCCGACGAAGACCCGATCACCGGAGTGCCGCGGAGTATGAAGTTTGCCCGCACTGTTGTGACCGGCGCGTCGTAATCCGGAATCTAAGAACCCGGCAAGTCCTCGCGGTCCCTCTCCCGGGGGAGGCGTCGAAGACTGCTAACGTTAATAGAACAGATCCGCCAGAAAAAAGTTCGCAATATAGACAAGCACGATGCTGATTACGACGGCGTTCGTGGTCGCGCGGCCGACACCGACGGCGCCGCCTTTCGCGCGCAGGCCCTGCTGGCAACTGACCAGCGTGACAATCAGCCCGAACGCGACGGTCTTCAGGAGACCACCTGCGAAATCCCATGGCTCGATCCAGGTCTCCACTGAATGCATGAACACGTCGGGCGGGATGCCGTAGACGCTCGCAACAATCAGCCCCCCCCCCACGCCCGTGAATATGCCCACCAAGCAAAGAATCGGCAGCATCAGCGCGCCCGCCAGCATCCGGGGGACCACAAGATAACTGTAGGGGTGCACGGAAAGGGCGCGCAGCGCGTCTAACTGCTCCGTGACGGCCATAGAGCTTATCTGGGCGGCCATCGCGCTCCCGCAGCGCGCCGCCACCATGATTCCGGCGATCACCGGCGCGATCTCGCGTGTGATGGTTAGAGCGATCATCGCGCCCAGCAATGGCGCCGCGCCGGAATCCAGCAGAAGGGGTGTGAGATAGAGCGAAAGCACAGCGCCGGAGGCAAACGTCGTCAACGCAATGATCGGTACCGACGCCACCCCGACGAAGGCCATCTGATTCATGGTTTCGGCGGCTTCAAACGGCCGTTTGAAAATGCGCCGGCCGGCCTCGAAGAAAAGTATGGAGACCTCGCCGATAAATATGAGAGGCGGCATTATCCATTTCAGAACCCCTCCGGTCGGCGCGTGCATGGTCATCAGTTGATGCTCACGTGCGCGCGCATTTGCTCCAGCGTCTTGGGGCCGATTCCCTTGACGTTTATTAGATCGTCAACGCGGTCGAACCTGCCGACCGCGTTTCGATAATCAATGATTCTCTGCGCTTTGACCGGTCCTATGCCGGGCAGTGTGTCCAGCTGGGCGAGCCCCGCCGTGTTTATGTTGACCTTGCCGTCGGCGGCGGCGGGGCCGGGGCCCGCGCTGCCTCCCGGCGGCGGGGCCTGATATCCGGAGGCATAGGGTCCGAGCCGCTCCTCGCCTGCCGACTCGCCGTGCACAGGTATGTAAAGTTGTGTGTTCGGCTGCAGTTCTGCGGCCAGGTTTATCCGTCCAAGGTCAGCGTCGGGCGTCTCCCCGCCGGCGGCCTCTATGGCGTCCAACACGAGCATTTCCGGCCGGGCGCTGATCACCCGTGGTTTCCGGACGGCCCCGGCCACATCCACCGGGAACCGGTCTCCGCCGATGGCGAACCCGACGTCTTGGCCGTTAAGGTGCCGGTATCCGACCCAGGCGGCCGCTCCGATGAGAACCCCGGCCAGGGCCAGAACTCCCACTTTGGCGGGCCTGTCGAGACTGTGGAACATCATCCGACAATTCGAGGGTGGGCCAGGGATTCCTGCCGCTTCATTCCTATGTGAGAGCGCCCGAAATCCGGTAGACTCGTGGGTTCCTGGGGGGTTGCCCGAGTGGCCAAAGGGAGCAGACTGTAAATCTGCCGGCAAAGTCCTACGTAGGTTCGAATCCTACACCCCCCACCAGAGCACGCGCGGGCCGCCGTAGCTCAGTGGCAGAGCATCCCCTTGGTAAGGGGAAGGTCACGAGTTCGACTCTCGTCGGCGGCTCCAGACCGGCTCCCGGTTCTCATCTCGGTTTTCGGGTCACCGGCCCCGTGTCAGGTATAAACCCGCCGGGCAAATGGGCCCGCCAAACTCAACGACGAGGTTCCATCCGATGGCGACAATCTCCGGCGAGAAGACCTACAACAAACTGGACTTCCTGAAACTGATGTTCCTGAGCCGCGAAGGGGACCGCCGCGAAGGCGTCCTGCTTCGGCAGAGCAGGGGATGGTTCCAGGTGTCGGGGATGGGCCATGAGCCGCTGGCGGCTTTCGTTCTGCACCTGCGAGACGACGACTACATCTTCCCTTACTACCGCGACCGCGCGATGATGCTGGCGAAAGGGATGACAAACCTGGAACTGGCCAAGGCGTATTTCGCCAAGCGCGACTCCAGCAGCGGCGGCCGGCAGATGCCGGGCCACTTCAGCAGCGCTGAAAAGAACGTTTGGAGTGTGCCGACGCCGACCGGCTCGAGTTTGCTGCCCGCGGCGGGCGTCGCATGGGGAATGAAGTTGGAAGGCAAGGACGGCCTGGTGATAGCGACCGTCGGAGACGCCGCCATCCGCCAGGGCGAGTTCTATGAGGCCGTTTCATTTGCGATGCAGGAGCGCCTGCCGCTGCTCATTGTCGTCGAAGACAACCTGTACGGCATCAGCACGCCCACCGATAAGTTCAACCCGTTTCGAATCGGCGTCTTCGGTGAGAAAGACATCGCTTATGTGAACGCGCGCCATCCGGACAACGTTTTCAGCGCGGGCGCGGCGGCGGCGGAGAAGGCGCGAAGCGGCGGCGGACCCACCGTTTTGTGGTGTGAGATGGACCGCCTCTGCAGCCACACAAGCAGCGACGACCATCGCGTTTATCGCGCCGAAGATGACATCGCCGAGATGATTGAGCGCGACCCACTTCTGGTCGTGTCGCAGGAACTGATTGCGGCGGGCAATCTGTCGGAAGATGAGTGGGCCGGCATTCAAGAGGAGATCAGGGAGAGCGTGGACCGGGATTACCAGGAGGCCGAAAAAGGCCCGGACCCGCGCGGGGATGAAGTGCTCGACCACCTTTACGGCCCGGAACCGGAGGCCGAAGCGCCGCCGATTGAAGGCGGCCGCAAATGGCGCATGATAGACGCCATCAACCAGGTGTTCAAATCGGGCCTGAACAAAGATAAGCGCTTCGTCTTTTTCGGACAGGATATCGAAGACCCCAAAGGCGGCGTGTTCAGGCTCACGGCCGGGCTGTCCAACGCGCACCCGGACCGCGTGTTCAATGCGCCGTTGGCGGAGGCCACCATTATCGGCGTCGCGTGCGGTCTCGCCACTTATGGGATGCGCCCGGTCTTTGAGATCCAGTTCATTGATTTCCTCGGTCCCGGGTGGCACCAGTTGATCACCAACCTTGCCACCCTGCGCTGGCGCAGTTTCGGCAAATGGAAATGCCCAGCGGTCATTTATGCGCCGTACGGCGCATACTTGCCTGGCGGCTCGATTTGGCACAGCCAGGCGAACGAGTCGTGCATCGCGCACTACCCCGGAATCAGAGTTGTGATTCCGAGCACGCCCGAGGACGCCGCCGGTCTCATGTGGACCGCCATGCACGCCGATGACCCGACCGTCGTCCTGATTCCGAAGCATCTGTTCCGTATGCAGATGGATGTCCCGAAAGAGATCGAGCCGGTGCCGTTCGGCAAGGCGGCGATTCGGCGCGAGGGAAGCGACGTAACGCTCGTCACGTGGGGCAACTGCACAGAGCAGGCTTCCGAAGCAGCGGAGCAACTGAGCGGGGAAGCGTCGGTCGAGATCATTGACTTGCGCTCAATCGTCCCATGGGACAAGGAAACCGTTGCAGAGTCGCTGGCGAAGACGGGAAGGCTCGTCGTTGTTCAGGAGGACGCCCGGACGTGCAGCGTTGGCCAGATGATCGTCAGCGAACTGACGAACGACCCGGAGACTTGGGGCCATTTCCTCAGTCCTCCGCAACTCGTTTCAAGGTACGACGTGCACATCGGCTTCAACCCGATCTATGAGTACGCCTGTCTGCCTGACACAGAACGCGTGGTCGAAGCGATCCGCTTGGTGATGGAGGAGTAGACGCGATTCACGATTGACGATCACCGAAAACCGAAAACCGTAAACCGAAAAACTGACACTGACCATGCCGATTATCTCAGTTCGCATTCCGCAAATGGGCGAAGGTCTCCAAGAGGCCCGGCTCGTCGCGTTTTTGAAACAGCCCGGCGACCAGGTGAAGCGCGACGACCCTCTCTATCAGATGGAGACCGACAAGGCGGTCATGGACGTCGAATCGCCCTACGACGGCACTCTGGTTGAGTGGACCGTTGAGGAGGGCGCCGTGCTGCCGATCGGCGCCAAAATCGCAAAGATGGACGTCGCCGAGGGTGTCAAGGAGATGCCGGTGGGCCACGGCCCGCCGCTGAAAGAGGAACCGGCGCCCGAACCGGAACCTGTCGACGCTGTCGCCGCTGCGTCCGCCGCCGCCGGATCGCCCGCCGCTCCTCGAACCCGGCAGATCCCGCCGCGAACCAGGCGCTATCTGAAAGAGAAGGGCCTGGTGGACGTCGCCGACAGCATTCCGGCCAGAGGTAATAAACTGACGCCCGAAGACATAGACGCCTATCTGGCCGCGCAGGCCGCTGGGCCGCCCGCAGCCGCCGCGCCGGCGCCGCTGAAGGCGACCGCTGAATATGAGGAGTTCGAACTGTCGCAGCGCCGGCGCACGCTCAGTTATCGTCTGGCGCGCGGGGCACAGTTATGCGTTCCCGGCACGATCATGGTGGAGGCGAACTGGGCGGCGATTGAATCCGCCCGCGAGCGGCTGAAGGCAGATGACGGCGAATTCCAGCCGAGCTCCTTCACGATGATGGCCTGGTGCGTTGCGCAGGCGATAAAGAACCATCCGAAGTTTCGCAGCACGATGCCGAACGATTCCACGCTCCGCACTTATAAGCGTGTGAACCTGGGCATCGCCGTTGCGCTTCCGGACGACGAACTTGTGACGGCTGTCGTCCCGAACGCCGACGAACTGTCATGGCGCGAATTTGCCGAGGCCGCCCGGCGGCAAATCGAGCTGGCACGGCAAGGCCGGGACCAGGCGACCCAAGCGACAACGCTGAGCATCACGAACATGGGGGCGTACGGATTGCGTAACGCTGTGCCCGTGGTTGTGTCGCCGGCGGTGGCCACGCTGTTTATCGGCGAGGCGTATTGGCGGCCCGTGCCGAAGATCGGAGGATTCGATTTCCGCCATGTGCTGACGCTATCGCTGACATTCGACCACCGCGTCATCAACGGCGTAGGCGCGGCGGACTTCATAAACGAAGTCAAGAGCCGCATCGAGACGTTCGTGTTGCCGGACTGACCGTACCCAATGAGTAGCGGACCTCAGCGATCGTCCATGTCGGCGCCGGCGCGGTAATAGTCGCCCAGCAGGTGCTCGGCGAAGTACTCCATCAGCATTTGCCTGAAGTAGGGCTGCATGTCGCCGAATCCGTGCGACTTGCCCGGCAGGATCATCATGTCGAACCGCTTGTTGGCTTTGATCAGCGCGTTCACCAAGCGCATCGTTCCGGCGGGGTGCACGTTGCTGTCAACCTCTCCATGCACAAGAAGCAGTTTCCCTTTCAAGTTCTCCGCCAATTCATGGTTCGCCGGAATCTCGATCTCAAACTTCGTTTCTCCGGTTTCCTTGCCGTCCTTGCCCTTTACGGCGACCTCCTTCAAGCCGTGGTGTTGCTCGCTCCAATTCTGGTTGTACACGTTGTTGTCGTGGTTGCCCGCGCTGGAGACGCCGACTTTGAAGAACTCGTTGTAGGGCGGGAGCAGCATCGCTGCCGCGGTCATGAACCCGCCGCCCGAGTGGCCATAGATGCCGACGCGGTCTATGTCTATCCACGGGTACATCACCGCAAGTTGCTCGATGCCCGCCTTCTTGTCCGCCAAGCCATAGTCGCGCAGGTTGTAATAGCCGTGACTGTGGTAGGCGTTCGAACGCGCCGGGTGGCCGCCTCGGTTTCCTATCTGGATGACGATGAAGCCTAGTTGGGCAAGGCGCTGATTCGTTGCGAGGGTCGAAAACCGGGACGAAACGCTCTCAGTTTGCGGTCCCGGGTAAACGTGGGCAATGATGGGATACTTCTTTCTCGGGCTAAAGTCGAACGGCTTCCACATGTTGCCGTAGATGTCGGTGACGCCGTCGGCGGCCT
>JADFGT010000059.1 GCA_022567555.1 Armatimonadota bacterium
GCGGGGCGGCGCGCCCCCCGCCGTAACGACGAGGAGGGTCGCGGCGATTCCGCTGAGCCCCGCCACCCAGTTTCGCGAGCGGTGTTCCAGTTCGTCCGGGGGCGCGGCGGCGGCCCTCCTTCTCAGCTGGGCCAGTTTGATTCGGTCGAGCGTGGAGCCCGGGTTCAGAAGGACCAGCTGCTCATACACATCTATCGCCGCATCTGTCTCGCCCCTCTTTTCGTGGCAGATGGCCTTCAGCGCCATCGCCGACGCGTTGTCCGGGTCCACGTCCAGAATGGCGTTCGCCAGGTGCAGCGCCTCGGCGGGGTCGCCCTCGTGAACGGTGCGGTAGCCGTCCATCAGCAGGCGGTCTATGTCTTCCGGCTTCACATTGGGTCGCGCGGGTCCGTCGCCGAGCGCACCGCCGCACATGCAGCAGAACCTGCTGTCCGGCGGATTATCGGTTCGGCACTTATTGCAGACGGTCATCGGCTCTCCCTCCAACGGGTTAGACGGGTCGTACAGCGAATATCTCCCTAATGAGGGAGGCCGATTTTACCGCAGGCTGGCGGGCACGGTCTCGAAGGCGGCTTCCACGACCCCGCCGGCGGTCAGCCAGTAAGCCGTCGAGCGGCCGGGCCAACCGGGCGGCAGGTCGGTCTGCAACGAGTTGAGGTCGGGCAGCAGGAGCCTCGCGCCGTCCCACAGGAAGCAGCGACGGGTGGTATCGCCGGGCGTCCAGCCTCCGCTGACGCTCGGCTGGTCGGCGAGGCGGAGGCCGATGGGCAGGCCGTTCAGGGCGTAGCAGCCCACGGACTGTGCGCCTTCCGGGAGCGTGGCCTCGTCCGCCCCGATCCAGATGCTCGCCACACGCAGGTCTTTAAGGAACGCTTCGAGGTCTTCCGGGTTTCCGGGCGCGCGTTCGCCCAGGAGCAGGGCCGAACTCAGGTCGTGCTCTCCGGCCAAGCGCACCAGATCGCCGCGAATGCGCGCCTCCGGCCCGGCTTCGGGGAACAGTTCCCGTTGTGGGCCGGCCAAGGGCAGGCGGTTGAACAGAACGAGCCGGTCCGAAGGCAAGACGGCGGCGCCGGAGCGGTCGAGAATGACTGCATGCCCGCCGACGGTTATCGTCATACTGGGTCCTTTTACCCGCCGTTCAGCGTGAATTCACGGAGTCCGTCGTAAGCGAATCGCATTAGCGGCTCCAGGTTGACGACGTCTTCGCGGTTGTAGCGGACCAGGCGTTCGAGTGCGCGGCCGTCTCCGGCCGTATAGCGCTGCCAAAGGCGGATTGCGTCGAGTCCGCTAAGGCCGACGGTGTCTCTGCCGCGTCCGATGCCCAGTTGGCGCTCGATCTTCTTCAGCCCCCCCCGGAACCCCAGGCGGCGCAGGGCGTGGCAGAGGTCAATGTGCAGTTGGTCGAACTCGAGGCCGGGAAACCTGCGGCGGAGCATCGGCAGGTCGAACCCGCTGCCGAAAAAAGTGACAATCGCGCCGAACCGCGATATGTACTCCGGAAACTCGTCGAGGTCGTCGCCCTGCACGAAAGCGCGAAAGTCGGCGCCGTCATAAACGCCGACGACGGTAACCGAACTGCCATAGAACCCGCCGTCGGTTTCTATGTCCAGATAGACCAGGCGATTCGCGAATTCAGGGTACACCCGCCACGCCTCGCGGCGCGGGAGGCGGCGGCCAAAGTAGCGGTGCTCTCCGGCCGCCAGCTTCTTCCGGCTGTTTTGAATGATGCGCTCGACGGTCTTCGGGTGAACGTCGCCGGTGAGCCAGCGGCCCTTGTCCGCCAAGAAGTCATCCCAGGTTCGCGCGCCCTGCTCCCATATCTTGCGCTCGACAGCCGTGGTGATTCCTTGAACGTGAATGAACGTCGAGGTGAGCACTCGCCGACAGGTTACCGGAACGCGTCCGCCACGGCCCACCCGCACAGCGCGCCTACGTACACGACGTTGCCGCCCCAAAGGAGCGTCTGATGCCAAAGGATAGTCGGCGACAGCGCGGACATGAGGGCAAAGCACAGGGTGAGCGCGCCGACGACGGTAACCAAGCGGCTTACGCTGTAAGTGAACGAGTCTTGCAGCATGCCGAGAAAGACATAGAGAAATGCGGAGGCCCAGAAATTCACGAGCGCCACGAGACCGAGAGCGGCAGCCGGGCTCATTCTGCCGCTGCTGCCTCGGGCCACGCTTTCCCAGCGGTCAACCGATTGAGTGATGGCGAGGGTCGCGCCCACGATCACACCGTTTACGAACATCATCACCAGCAGTCCGGCGGTCCAGGAACCGAGCAGAAGGAAGCGGTCGAGCAGCGGCGCCTCGCGCGCGATGGCGACGTAGACCAGCATCAGGCCGCTGAGACCGGCGGCGACCCAGACAGGCGCGCGCGTTCCGGTCACCGGCTCGATCTTGCCCCTGATGTCTACGCTTCCGACCTGATTGAGCAACTGCTCATACCGGCGCTGAAATGTCGTGTTCTTCGGATTGAGTTGAACGGCGTAGGCGTAATGCTTCAGCGCCGCCGGGAGGTTCTGCTTGGCGCGCGCTATGTCACCCAGGATGGCGTGCGGCATTGCCAGGCGCGGGTTCTGCCTAACGACCAGGAGCGCCACGGCTTCCGCCTGCGCGTAGCGGCCCTGGGAGAAGAGCGCGGCGGCCTGCGCGACGCGTGTGGCTAAGTCGAGGGGTCTGTGGGGTTCACGGTTTTCGGTTTTCGGTTTTCGATATTCAGTTCTTTGGGAAGACGCCGCGCGGGGGCGGCGCCCTTTCCTCTCTCTGCGATAGCGCAGGGCGGCGTTGTAATCTTCGCGGCGCTTAGGGTCGGAGAGAGCGCGATAGGCGTCGGCCACGCGCATGAACCGCTCGGTGGTGGCCTTGTCCCCGGAACGGTCGGGGTGCAGTTTCAGAACGAGGCGGCGATAGGCGCGTCGGATCTCGTCCTTCGATGCGTTCTCTCTGACGCCCAAGACCTCGTAATGTGTTTTAGCGGCCATTTAGGTGCTTCCGAGCCAGGCGACCGACCATGGGCGTGCGACGCCGCCCGCGTTCACCCGGCACTCTCTATCAGGCTGACGTAGTTCAGATAGAAAGAGATGACTATGTACCCGATGAACATTGCGACGGTTATCAGCACGAGCACCGCAAAAATGTGCGAGGTCTTCCGGACGCGAACTTTGGCTTCGTCCTCATATTGATCGGCGACGTTGTAGAACATGCCGTCCAAGTTGCCGGTCTGTTCCCCTGTGTAGCACATGTCGAGCGCCATCTGCGTGAAGGCGCGGGTTTTCCTGAACGAATCCGCGATGCCTTCGCCCTCCTGTATTCTCATTGCGGCGGGGTGGATGCGCCATCTAATGTATTCGTTTCCGCATGCGTCCGCCGACAACTGGATGGCGCGCGCAATCGGAACGCCGCTCGCGTATAGCGCGGCAAACGCTCGTCCGAACTTCGCCATGCAGAGTATCCGCAGCGTATGCCCGAGATACGGCAGACTGATGAGCATCAAGTCCCATGCAAACTTCACTTTCGGCTGTTGAAGGGCGATTCTCAAGAAGAGGAATGCGAGGACAAGAAGCGGGATCACCCATATCAGGACGGCCGGGTTCGTCAGCGGGTTTATCAGAGGCAGCCTCGGTCCTCCGCTGGCACTTGCGAAGTAGTTCACCGCGGAATTCGCGGACGGGACGATCAAGATAGACATGACGATCAGCACTTTCGGATAAAAAGTGGCTGATTTTATCAGATTGCGCAATTCCACTTCGTGCGCGAGGTAGTCGCTTATCTGGTGAAGGCTGCGGTCGAGGACGCCGCCCTGCTCGCCGGCGCGCACGAGATTGACCTGCAGCGGGCTGAATACTTCGGGGTATTTATCCATGGCCTCCGACATGAGGCGGCCCTCGAGGACGTGGCGGCGAATGTCGTTTACAACGTAGCGGAGTTTCGCGTGGCGGGTCTGTTTGGCAAGCGTGTCCAGGGACTGGATGAGGGACACGCCCGATTTGTGCATTGAGGCAAGTTGGCGGAAGAACGTGAGTTGGGCTTCGTAACTGACCTTTCCGACGAGCGGCGCGCCCACCTGCTTTACGAACGCGCTGCGTTCGCGCTTGGCGGCGGCGCCCTCCTGGACCGAATCCACCTTGTAGCCCAGTTTCGACAGGCGATCGCGCGCCTGACCGATAGACTGGGCCTCCATGAGGCCGGTCAGCCGGGTGCCGTTCGGGTCTGTGGCGACGTATGTATAGGTCTTTGTCGGCATGCCGTGTCCCCTTTTCAACGCTCCTGCCTGATGCTCTCCTCGCTCGTTTCTTCGATCAGCCTGCTGTAGCACCCTTTTGCCAACATGATCATCAGGATTCCGCTTCCGAGAACCATGAGGAGGCAGGATGTTGCTCCGAGACCCGCGCGAGTCGCCGTCTTGCCTATCTCATACTCCTCATTGGTCATTGTGACCATTCTATCCAGGGCGCCGACGATGTCCCCCGCGTCCTCCGCCCGTTGGAGCAGTGGGCCGTAATCGTGCGGGAAGAGACGTGCCTGGACCAGGGCCGCCGACAACGGCCGCTCCTGTCCGAGAAGCCGGCCTGCGTCCGCCAGGCGCATCGCATACTCCGCGTTGGGCGCGCTCGCTGCGGCGAGCGGCCAAGCCGTCGAAGCGGGAACCCCGGCGCTGGCGAGGTTCCTGAGAGTCCAGAGGAAAGCGCGGAGGGACTCGACGCGCGCCCGGCCCCCCAAGCCGCGCGGCAGTCTGAGGACCAATCCGTGCCGGACGCGCACCAAGGCGTGCGACCGCCAAATTCGATAGAAGATCCACCACAGTATAAGGACGGCGGCCGAGACGGTCAAGGTCGGATGCAGCAGAAACTGTATGTAACTGTCCTTGAAGACCTGAAAGTTTTCGCTTACCGCGTGGAAGGAGGCCCAGAACGCCTGCGGAAGCGGGACCGCAAAAATCACTGCGACGATCGATTGCCACGTAATTGCGCGCAGCAGCCAGAACCATTTCTTGAAGGCGGATGACTCCGCGAAGTGCTGCCCAAGATAATCGAGGGATTCCGGGACGAAGCCCCCATGCTCGCCGGCTCGTACCATCCCCACAACGTTGTGCGGGAAGACGTCAACATACAGCTCCATCACCGAACTTGGGCTCTTGCCCTCCTTCGCCTGCGAAGCGATATCCTCGCAGGCTCGCCGAAGAGCAGGATTCTGCATCTCTGCCACCACCATCCCGAACGCCTCGAACGGGTTGAAACCTGTTCGAATCAACGATGCGACCTGCGTGAAACAGAACATCAACTGCTGGTCGGTCGCGCGGCGCGTGCGGATGAATGCGGGCCGTGCCGGCTGCTGCTGAACGCCTTGCCGCACGCGGGGGGGCGAGGAAGTCCCCCGGGGTTCCAGCCGCACCTTCTGGAACCCGCGAACCTGCAAGAGACGGCGCGCCTCCTCCGGCGTCAGCGCCTCGACGTTGCCCGACAACTGCGTGTCGTTCGCGTCAATCGCGGTGTATTGAAAGAACGGCATCCTTTAGCGGTTTTACGTCCTGTTTCTGAATATCGTCGCGGCTGAGGGCTGCGCCCACCGTTTCGCCGTCGAGCATCAGCCCGGCTGCCAGGTCGGCCAACGGTTCGAGGGCGAATCGCCTGTCGCCGAGCCGAGGGTGCGGAACCGTCAGCTCCGCGTCTGCGAACGTGAGCGGCGGCGCGCCAAGTCCATTCAGCATCAGCAGCAGGTCAATGTCAATTTCGCGCGGAGCGTTTCGTTCGCGCACGATCCGTCCGATCTCTTCTTCTATCTCTTTGACGGCGCGGAGTAGGGCTGTCGGTTCGAAACGAGTCTCGATTTCGACTGCGGCGTTCAAAAACGGCGGCTGGTCCTCGATGTACATCGGCGCCGTTTCGAACACACGGGAGATGCGGCGGACCTCTCCAGCGCGCATGTCCAGGAGGTTCACGGCTGTCTGGAGGTACGCCAGGCGGTCGCCCACATTGCTCCCCAGGCCCAGGTACGCGAGCATGGGAGGAGTTTACCGGGCCGGCTGGCGACCGGCGACTGACGACTGGTGACTGGCGACCGGCTGTCACCTCCGGCCTGTCCCCTGTCCCCTACTCCCCGGCCCACTCAAGCGGCTCGTCGGTGATTTCTCCGGGCGGCGGGCTGTAGCCGGGCGGCTCGGTCGGGCCGTAGAGGGCGTGGGCGTGGCCGCCCCGGTATGCCCAGCCCTGATCGCCGTAACTATAATGCCAGAACTCGCTCGGATAGTTGGTGAGGCCGGCGGACTCCATCGCTTCCTTCAGGATCTGCCGGTGCTCTCTCGCTTCGTCCGAAAGCCGCCTGGCGTCGAACGGGTAGGCGCTGCGGTTCCGAGTCTCATAAGGGGATGTATGGTCCAACATGGCGCCCGTTTCGTCGGCGAGGACTACGTCCACAGCGCCGCCGGTGGAGTGCGGAGGCGGGACGCGGTCGCTGGGCGGCGCCGTGAACCGGTTTGCGATTCGCTTGACCTGCGACGCAGACCAGTCGGGATTCTGTTCACGGATGCGCTTCATGGCGCCCTGGTTCATGCGTCGCTGAATGTGCGGGGGCCGCCAGCCTTCGATGACGGCAAGGCGATAGCCCTGGGGCAGCGCTTCAGCGGCGCGGCACAAGCGTTCGGCCGCCGATTCGCGGAGCAACTGAACACGCTCATACTTCCAGCGCGGCTTGTCCCAAAACAGTCTCGGGCACAGTTCGAGGAAATCAACGAGCGACTCGCCGCACTCGATTATTGGGACCTTCTTGAGTGCCGTGACCGATTCCCAGGAAGAGATCTTGCCGTAGCGGTTGGTGTGCATGTGTTGTGATTTGGCGCTCAATGCCGTCTGACCCTCTTGATACTCTACGCCGTCCGCTACCCCTCTGCCTTCAGGCGCAGGCCCTTGGGCACGACAGACCTCTCGACCAGTTCGAACGTAAGTTGCACAAGGATCGCAAGGGCAGCGGCGGGGATGGCGCCTTCGAGGATCAACGAGTAATCGGCCCTGCGGATGCCTGCGAAGATCGGTTCGCCGTACCCGCCGGCGCCGATGAAGCCGCCGAGCGTCGCAAAGCCTACGTTGATCACGGCGGCGGTCTTGATGCCGGCGAGGATCGTTCGGGCGGCGATCGGGAGTTCGACGAGGCGGAGTCTCGCCCAGGGGCTTAGGCCCAGTGCGGAGGCCGATTCCACCAGCTGAGGCGACACGTCCTTCAGGCCCGCATGCGTGTTGCGGACAATGGGCAACAGGCTGTAAAGGAAGAGCGCGACCAGAGCGGGCGGTGTGCCGATCCCACGGAAACCGAGTTCGTTCAGAGGGCTAATCAGTACAACGAGAAGGGCGATCGCCGGTATCGTCTGAATGACGCCCGCAATGCCCAGAATGACCTGCCCCGCAGAAGACGATCTGGCGGCCAGAACCCCGAGGGGCAGGGACACGAGGATTGCGGCAAGGAGCGACCAGCCCACAAGAAAAACGTGGTCGAGTGTGTATCGCCAGACGCGCTGGGCCAATGTCTCTTCAATCACCTCAGATTCGACACGAAGTTCCTCGGCGAGAAAGTCGGCCGCAACTTTCGTCTCGGCGACCTTATCAATTTGTGTGCGCGCATTCATCGCGATCATCTCGCTCTCGGATATTTTGCCTTCGAGACTCTTCAGCGCAGCGACGAATTCAGGAGCGCGTGTTTCCAGGTCTTCCCGATAGAGCCAGACCGCGTCATAGTTCGGGAAGTAGCGGAGATCATCTTCAAGAACGCGCAGGTCATAGAGCATCCTTTCCGCGTCGGTCAGGTACAGATCGGTCACCTGTATGGAGTCGCTGTCGAGGGCTTGATAAGCGAGGGCGTGTTCAAGGCCCGTCACGTCTTGATGCGGCAGGGCGTAACGCTCGCGCAATGGTTTCCAACCGTCGTCGCGTTCCATGAACGCGCTGCTGAATCCGAGCCGGAGTCCGGGGTGCCTCTTCAAGTCGGATATCGTGCGGATGCCCAGTTGCTCGGCCAACTTTTCCCGCATGCCGATCGCGTAAGCGTTTTCGAAGCCCAGGGGACGGCTCATCCGGATACCGTGTGCCGCCAGAGCCGCGTTGACCTCCGCATCGGTCTTTAGGTTCTCCGAAAAGAGCGTTTCTTGGATTATTGTGCCGGTGTAGTCTGGGTAAACATCAATGTCACCCGCGATCAGGGCGTTCCAAGCGAGCCGCGTTCCGGGGAAATTGATATGCTCCACCGAGTATCCGGCGTCCTCAGCGAGGTGCGTGGCGATTTCTCCGAGAATGACGGACTCCGTGAATGCCTTGGAACCGACGGATACATCGGCCTGCCGTGAGCATCCCGCGAGCGCAAGGAAAACACCAGCCGCAAGTGCGAGAACTCTCATCCGGAACTTCCTTCCAGCGCTTGAATCAGCGTGCGCTGCGCGTTGATGAAGTCCGTGACAAACTGCTCTACGGAGCGCTTCACCAGGTCATCCAGCGTTCCGCACTGGACGATTCGGCCCTCACGCATAAGAACTATCGTGTCCGCAAAGAATCCCGCCTCGCCGATGTCGTGCGTTACCATCACGACCGTCTTCTTGAGGGTTTGAAAGATAGGCTTGAGGTCTTCCTGTAGGCCGGCGCGAATCATGGGGTCGAGGGCGCCGAGCGGTTCGTCGAGCAGCAAAACGTCGGGATCGAGCATTAGAGCGCGCATCAGACTGACCCGCTGGCGCTGGCCGCCGGAAAGCTGGGCCGGATAGCGGTCGAGTGTGTCCATCGGGAGTTGCACGAGTTCCGCGAGTTCCCTGATTCGATCTTCGACCTGTTGTTTCGGCCGCCTTAGATGCGTTGACATCAGAGACACGTTGGCGCTCGAAGTGAGGTGCGGAAACAGCCCCCCCTCCTGAATCACATAACCGAGACGGCGGCGGACTTGCAGCGCGTTCTCCGCCGTTAGTTCGTCGCCGCCGATGTAGACCGTTCCTGTGTCGGGGCGAATGAGGCCGATCATCAAACGGAGAATTGTGGACTTGCCGCATCCGCTCGGACCGATGAGGACCGTGGTCTTGCCCGGTTCGATGGCAAGGTCCGTGGCACGCAGCGCCACCGTCTGACCGTAAGATTTGGAAACGCCTTTGAGTTCGAGCATTCTCGATTCGCCGGTACCGAAGTGATTAGGTCGCCGCCGGCTTTAGGAGGTAGAGCCGGAACCAGTCCTTCTCGTCTTGCCAGTGCTCGGACACGCCGAAGCCCGCCGATGAGGCGATGCCCTCGAACCCATCCGGGGTGAACTTGTAACTGTCCTCGGTGTGGATGGACTCGCAGTCATCGAAGTCAAACGTGCGGTGGAGCGCCTCGACTTCAACTTGCTGGTTCAGGTTCGATATCAGGCGCATCTCGACTCTCCCCTCTTCGGGCAGATACGGCGCGTGGTGTGTGAAAGCGCTTGGGTCGAATCGTCCGCCCAGTTCGCGGTTGATCCGCAGCAGGAGGTTCTTGTTGAATCGTTCGGTGATTCCCTCAGGGTCATTGTATGCCCCCTCGATGATTGCCCGTTCCTTCTGCATATCAACTCCTATCAGCAGCGCGTCCTGAGGTCGCATGAGGCGGCGGATTTCGCTGAGAAACGCGATGGCTTCGAGTTCGGCGAAGTTCCCGATATTCGATCCGAGAAACAGGAACGCGCGCGGGCCCCCCGGGGGATTCTTTGCGAGGTGCGCGAACGCGCTTCGATACTCGCCGGTCACGGCGGTCACATTGAGCTGCTTGTATCTTCTCAGAAGATCATGTGCGCTCTTGACGAGGTGTTCGGCGGAGATGTCTACACTCGTGAACCGAAGGCGGTGCTGGCGGTTCAGTATCGCCTCGATCAGCAGGCGTGTCTTGGCGGAGTTCCCCCCCCCGAGTTCAACCAAGGAGACATCGTCACCCAGCGCCTCGGCGATGGTCTCGCTGTTTCGCCGGAGTATCTGCTGTTCGGACCGGGTGAGGTAGTAGGCGGAGAGCTGGGTGATTTCGTCGAATAGGCGAGAACCCTCGGCGTCGTAGAAGAAGCGGCAGGGCAGCGCCTTGGGCCGTCTGCCGAGACCTTTTAGCACGGCGGCCGGAAAGTCGTCGCCGGAACGTTCCTGTTCCGGCTGCACGAGTTCCAGGCGCGGGTGCGAGGCAACGCTCATCGGCCCGATACCATACCTTCCGCGCCGCCGCCTGTCCCAGCGCGGGTTCGTCCCCGAGGCGCCTGGAACTCACTGGGGCGGCAGGATTGATGGCGGACCGGCTCGAACGGAAGGTGCGGATGTCCCCTGCAGACGAACTTGAACGCGCGCGTACGCGGGCGGAGACCCAGGCGCGCGAAGGCCCCGTTGCGTTCTTTGAAGGGTTTACGATCAGAACGGTGTTAGGGGCACTGTTCGTGGCGTTCGTTATGCTGCCCGGCGGCCTGTTTCTTGGGTTAGTGGCCGGCCAGGGCATCGGCGAAGCGGCGGAGTGGGTAACGATCGTTCTTTTCGCCGAGGTCGCGCGGCGCAGTTTCCGGCCGCTGAGCAAACAGGAGATATACATCCTGTTCTACGTGGCGGCAAGTTTGACGTCCGTATTGGCGATCGAGCGCGGAATCGCGGGCGGCCCCTTCGGTGAACTGGTGTGGCGGGCGTACACGATCCAATCGACGCCGTTTGAGGGCTTCGCCGGCGACGTACCCGCTTGGGCTGTGCCGGGGCTGGGGTCTGCGGCGCTGGCGGAGCGCAGTTTCTTTCACCCGGAGTGGCTGGTGCCGATCCTGTTGTTGGTGCTGGTAGAGATGTGCATCCGCGCCAGTTGGATCGGCCTCGGCTATGCGCTTTTCCGTTTGACCAGCGACGTTGAGCGGCTGCCGTTTCCCATCGCACCGGTCGCGGCGGCCGGCGCCACGGCCCTTGCCGAGGCCGGCCGCAAAGAGGAGAGTTGGCGCTGGAACGTTTTCAGCACCGGCGCCGTTGTGGGTCTGATATTCGGGTTCTTTTATCTGGCGATCCCAATCTTTACGGGCACGGTGTTCGGCGAGAGCCTTCAGATTCTACCGATCCCATTCGCGGATTACACGAAAGCCGCCGAGAACATCATGCCGACGGCGATTATCGGCTTCAGTTTTAACATGGCAAACATCTTGACGGGCTTCGTGCTGCCGTGGGAGATCGTTTTGGGCGCGACGATGGGTTCGGTGCTGTGCCAGGTGTTCTTGAATCCGATTCTTTACAAGTTGGGGATGTTCCCGAATCTGGAATTGGGGGGGGCGTTCCCGACGAAACTGGCTGTGGACATGAACTTCTGGCTGAGCGTGGGGATCGGCGTAAACATCGCGGTCGCCATCTTAGGGATAAGCCTTATCATCCGGCATGTGATCGAGCATCGCCGTCATACCAGGGCGTCCAAGGTGTCCCTGGCGCCGCCTCCCGGCCGGGGCGACTTTCCTATCTGGTGGGGGATCGCCGTGTGGGGAATCTCGACTCTCATTCTCATACTCTTGTGCCGGTGGCTGATGCCGGAGTTCCCGATCTGGATGCTCGTGTTTTTCGGTCTTCTTTGGAGCCCGATCAACAGTTACATATCGGCGCGAATGATTGGCTTGACGGGGCGCGGGGTCGGCTTTCCTTATTTGAGGGAGACTGCTATTGTGACGACTCGCTATCCGAAAGTGGACGTGTGGTACGCGCCTGTCCCGGTTTTCGACCACGGTTGGGCGGCACAGCGCTTCCGCGAAGTGGAACTGACCGGCACAAAGTTGACGAGCATCATTAAGGCCGAACTGTTCATGTTTCCGACCATCATGATCGCCAGTTTCATCTTTTGGTCGTTCTTTTGGAAGGGGGCGCCCATTGACGGCGGCACATACCCTTACGCGCAAAAGTTCTGGCCCTTTTATGCGCAGACCGAAGCGGTTTGGAAGCAGGTCAATCTTCCGGGCGGTGCGGGAGACGCAAGCGCGTTTCAGGCCGTCAAACCGGGCATCATTGCTGCCGGAACGGCGGGCGGTCTTCTGATGTACGGCCTGTTTGCGGTGTTCAAACTGCCGATGCTCACTTTCTATGGGTTCGTCGGCGGCATAGGTTTGTGGCCGGCGAACACGATCCCCCAACTGCTGGGCGCGATTGTGGGGCGGAAGTACTTCGCAAAGAAGTACGGCATCGAGAAATGGACCGTGTATGCGCCGGTGCTGCTGGCGGGGTTCAGTTGCGGCTCCGGTCTGATGGCCATGGCCTCCATCGCTCTTGCGCTGGTTGCGAAGTCGGTCAGCACGCTGCCTTATTAGGTGCTTCCGCGAGCGCCGGTTCGCGGCGTACCGCGCGTCCGGAGCCCGGCATGGGAGCAGACGGCGGGCTCCCCGACCTATAATCGTAACTGGGCCGGGCGGCCAAGGGGCCCGTCGCGGCGTCAAGAACATCATGGCGAGAAGCAATCCGCTGGACTCCCTTCGTAGGAGCGGCGCCCCATTCAGCCTGGGGCTGCTGGTACTTCTGGTCGCATTCTTCCTGGTCCTGTTTCTGAGTTCCGGCGGCGGGTCGTTGGTAAGACGGCTCGTTTTCGACCCGGAACATTGGGGTGCACAGCCCTGGACGGCTCTGACGTACGCGCTGGTGAATCTCAGCCCGATGGGACTGTTGTTCATCGGCTTCGGTCTCTACTATTTTGGGGCGGGGCTGGAGCGCGACTGGGGGACGAGGCGGTTTGCGGGCGCCTTCTTGTGGCTCACGGTCCTAACGCCTCTTTTCTTCTATCTCGGGTCGAAGTTCACGGAGCATCCAGGCCTGCTGCTCACGATGGTTGTCCCGGCTGCGTGCTGCGTCGTGGGCTGGGCCGTTCGATACCCGCGCACCCAGATTCGGCTGTGGTGCGTGCTGCCCATTGAGGCCCGGTGGGTTGGTTGGTTCACGGCCATCGCCGTGCCCATCGGATTCAGTTGGGGATACCCCTTGTTCGTGGCCTTCGCCGGAGCGCCCTTCCTCCTGACCTACCTTTATGCGGCCGGACAGTTGCGAGTGCCGGCGTTTCCGATGCCGCAGCGCCGGTCTCGCGGGGCGCGGGAAGGGGACTACGAAGGGCTGAACTGGGAGAAGAGGCGGGAAGCGGAAGCCGAGCGCAGGCGCCTCAAAGAACTGTTTGAACGTAGTTGGGATGAAACCGAGGACGGCGAGGGCGAGCAGAGGTCCTCGTGACCCACGCTGCCTGCCGGAACAATTCCTGAGCAGGGCGGGGTAGAATCCAAGACGCTGGTGAATGACTGCCGGCGACGTCTAATTTCCCTTGACCGGGAGAGCGGGGGAACCGCCTTGTGGGGCGAATTTCGCTACGGCGAATAGGGTAACTCTTGGCCCGAGCCCGTCAGCTAACCCCGTAGACGAAGCGAGAGCCGGATAACTCGGTCGCGGCAATGGCGCCGCTGGAGAAACAGGCTGTGCTTCGTTGGACGATGCGCGGCTTTTTTGCTCTGCCGGGTCGAGTGGCTTTTTCGTCGAGTCAGGCACGGTCATCGCGAACAAGCCGTCGCTATATCGGCAGCCGGCCGAAACGATAGGCCCGAGGCCGGCGAGACACCTCCTGACGGTGGGGCGTCCCTTCGAGGCGGAAGGGACGCCCTCCCTTCGTGTAGGGAGCCGTTCCCGCCCTGAGCGCCGAGCGTCTATACTCCCGTAAAGGACGGACTGATATGAAACTTGGCTCTCTCTGCACCGCATTCTCGCTCTGCGTGGTAGCGGTCGCGCAAACGCCGGACGCGGAACGCGTCGTGGTCACCATCAACGGCGAGGCTGTGAATGCAAGCGAGTACTACAGCCGCATGGAGTTCCTGCAGGGTGTGGGCACGATTCTTGGCGGCCGGTTCGTGGAGATGCCGCCGGCGTTCATCACGTTGGAAAGGATCATCAATGACCGGCTCATCCTGCAGTTGGCAGAGCAGAAGGGGGTCACTCCGACCCCGGGTGAGATCGAAAACGAACTCAATCGCCGCAAGGCCGAGGACCCTGAGAGGTTCCAGCGGCTTTCTGAGTTGGGCGTCTCGGAGGACAGAGTCAAAGCCCAACTGGCGGTGGAAATGGCGCAGTTCAACCTTCTGACGGCGGGCGTTACAGTCACGGACGAGCAGGTGGAGGAGCATTACAATACAAACAAACTGATTTACACTACGCGCGCCACAGTGAAACTGCGCGTGATCGTGGTGAAAACTGCCGTCGACATGGCGAAAGTGGACGAAGCGCTGAGGACGCGTCCGTTCGCGGACGTGGCTCGTGAGATGTCAACCGATATCACCCAGTTAAGCGGCGGCGACCTGCCGGAGGTACGCATCGGCGCCTTACCACAGAATGTGTTGAACGAAGTCAGCAGGACGCCCGCGGACTCCGACACGTCCTGGATCGAGTCTGAGGGTTCGTTCTCTAAATACCGGGTCGAGCGGAAGACTCCGGCGAAGCAACTGCCGTTGGACGACAAGCTTAAGATCTCGATCCGGCGGAGGCTGATGGTGGACATCGGGCGGAACCGAAACGACGTTAGGGCGCTGTTGGACGGATTGAGAAAGACGTCTGAGATCCAGATCGCCTCGCAGGGCCTTCAGAAACTGTGGGAGAAGTACAGGCAGGAGTATCTCCGGGCCCCGGGCGGCCAAGACGGGCCACGGTGATCCGCGTCGTCGGGCTGGGACCGGGGGACCCGGGGCTGCTTGGGGCGAAAAACCTCCAGGCCTTGCAATCCGGGAAGCGCTTGATTCTGCGCACGGGCGCCCATCCGGTTGCTAAGTGGCTTCGGGCGAAGGACATCCGGTTCGAAACTTGCGACGACCTGATTGAGAGCGCCGGGAGGTTGGGCCCATTGCACGCCTCGATCGTCGATCGTGTCCTGGCCGCAGGCGAGAATGCTGTCTACGCCGTGCCGGGAAACCCGCTGCTCGGCGAGGAATCGGTGCGCCTTCTCATGCAGAGGGTCGAGGTGGAAGTCCTGGCCGCGCCAAGCCTGGCCGAAGCGGCCATTGCCGCGGCCGGCCGGCCGGTCTCCGGGCCGCTGCACGTGTGGAGCGCCCGCGATCTCGATGAGCACCGGCCCGACCCGAGGGCGGCGCAGGTCGTGCTTCATCTGGATTCGCGCGGGGTCGCTGAGAATGCGAAGTCGCGGCTGCTGAAGTTCTTTCCGCCGGACCACCCAGTGTACATCGTCTTCCAGGGAATGGACGGCGCAAGGGTGGAGAGGGCGCCGCTGAGCGAGATGGACCGGGCGGAGTTCCGTACGCCGGCGACCGCTTGTCTTGAACCGCTTCCGTTGGAGCGCCCGGCCGGATTCTATGGATTGGTGCACGTGGTAGACCGCCTGCTTGGTCCGGGGGGCTGCCCCTGGGATCGGGAACAGACGCACCACTCCTTGAAGCAACACATGCTTGAGGAGACATACGAAGCGCTCGAAGCGATCGACTCGGGCGATCCGGACCGGCTTTGCGAAGAACTGGGCGATTTCCTGCTGCAGGCGCTGATGCACGCGCAGATGGACGCTGCCGAAGGGCTTTATGACGTTGACGACGTGATAACAACCATCACGAGCAAACTCGTGCGGCGGCACCCCCACGTTTTCGGGGACAAGCCGGCCGCCGATGCTGACGAGGTGCTAAGGAATTGGGACACGATCAAGCAGGCGGAAAGGGGAAAGGAGTCTCGTTCGATTCTGGACGGAGTTCCCAAGAGCATGCCCGCGCTTCTCAGGGCTTTCGAGGTGAGCAACCGGGCGGCGCGCACGGGCTTTGACTGGCCCTCGCTGGAGGCCGTATTCGAAAAGGTGGAGGAGGAGCGACGCGAGCTTGACGAGGCGGTGAAGTCGGGGGTCGCCGCGCGCGTCGAGGAAGAGATCGGGGACCTTTTCTTCGCTCTGGCGAACGTGGCTCGGCGGCTGGGGGTGGAACCGGAGGACGCACTCCGAGGCACGGTGAACCGGTTTGTGTGGCGGTTTCAAGATATGGAGCGCCGCGCATCCCGTCCGCTGCGCGAACTGAGCGCCGAGGAGTGGGAAGCGCTCTGGGTGCAGGCGAAGGCCCAGTCGAGACAGTGATGGCAGCGCCGGGCTGATCCGGCGGGATCTGCGTACCTGCTCCCCGGGCAGGTAAATTGCACAGGACTCAGACCGCAAAGGAGGACATCATATGCGATACCAGGACCAAGTCATTCGCGCCACATCGAAATCCGTCGAGGATCTTTTCCGGAACGCCCGGGCGATGCCCGCAGACAAGATCGAGTGGAAGCCGCTTGACAAGGGCCGGAGCGTGCTCGACCAATTGCAAGAGTGCGCCCAGGCGCCCAGTTGGTATGTCTCGATGCTCGAGAGCAGAAAGCCGCCGGTGTTTGACGAGGACACGAGGAAGAAGGCCGGCGAAGAGCGGCGGGCCTGGAAAACGATTGACGAGTGCGAGAAAGTCTGCAAAGAAAACAGTGAGCGCCTAGCCGAACTGATCGACACGTTCCCCGACGAAGACCTTGAAATCATGATTACGCTGCCGTTCGGTGAGGGAATGATTGTCTCGATGGCGGACGTGATGATGTTTCATTATCGGAACACCGTCTACCACATCGGCCAACTCTCCTATATTCAGACCCTCTACGGCGACATGGAAATGCATTGAGGGGGGGGGGAGTGGAAAGGCTGGAGGTCACAGTCGGTCGTCAGTCGTCTATCGTCTATCGTCTGTCGGCATTTCCAGGAACATCGCGTGCATCCGCCTGTCGCAGGTCAGTTCCGGATGGAATGCTGTGCCGAGCAGACTGCCCTGACGAACGGCGACCACTTTTCGGCACACGCCGGCCAACGCCTCCACGCCTTCTCCCAGCCGGGTCACAGCCGGCGAGCGGATGAAGACGGCGTGGAACGGTTCATCGAGCCCTTTAATCTGCACGTCGGCCTCAAAGGAGTTCACTTGCGGGCCGAACGCATTACGGTCTACCGTTATGTCGAGCAGTCCCAAACGAAACTGGTCGCCCCCTTCGATCTCCCGCGCCATTAAGATCAGCCCCATGCACGTCCCCCAAACAGGCATGCCCTGCTCCGCGCGGCCACAGATCGCCTTGTCCAGACCGCTTTTTTGAAGGAGAATCCCAAGGGTTGTGCTTTCTCCCCCTGGGATGATCAGGCGGCCGCAAGCCTCTAACTCGCCGGGTGTGCGCACTTCGCGAGCGCGCACGCCGCACGCCTCAAGCGCGCTGACGTGCTTTTGGAAATCGCCCTGGAGCGCCAGAACGCCGGAGGAAACGGCCACACCGGGTCTTATACCCGTCGCCGCAGGAGGCGCCTACAAGCCGCGACCGCGACGCCCGTGAGCAGCACAAGCATCGTAGATGGCTCCGGAACTGCGGCGGTGCCGGCTTCATACTGCGCGTTCAACTCGACCGTGTACTCGCTCATGTGCCAGGGCAGAAAATGGTCGTTGTGGTCGGACGGCTTCTGCAAGATGAAGTCTATTGATTCCTGCGTGACCGTCGGTTCATGCCCTACCGGTCCCAGTAATTCAGTCTGGTTCACTGCCGGTGAATTCCACAGGCGGCAGATTCACCGGCCGGTATTCTCACCAGGAGTGCCCGGCAGCTTCAGCCGAGCGGCTTCAGAACGCCGGCCCAAAGGAGCCACAGGAGGAGAGCGGCGAGGGCTATTCGGTAGACGATGAAGACCGCCGTGGAGTGCGTGCGCAGGTATCGGAGCAGGAACTCGATGGAAGCGTAGCCCACGAAGAACGCCGCCGTGGCGCCGACGAGCACGGCCCCGGGACCGGCTGCGAATAGCTCCGCCCTCTGGTCCCAGAGTTCGTACAGTCCGGAGATCAGAATCGCCGGAACGCTGAGCAGGAAACTGAATCGCGCGGCGGTGGGCCGGTCAAAGCCCATGAAGAGCGCGCCGGTTATCGTGCTTCCGCTCCGGGAAGCGCCGGGGACCAGCGCGAGCGCCTGAAAGACCCCAACTATCCATCCGTCCAGTGGCCGGACCGAATCCAGGCGCCTGACGTGCGCGGCCGCGAGTTCTGAAACCCAGAGGAGCAACGCCATTCCGCCGAGGGCGGCGGCTATCACGTACAGCGAGCGGAACTCATCTTCTATAAGCGGTTTAAAGAGAAGAGCGGCGGCCGAGACCGGCATCGTCCCATAAAAAATGGCCCAGCCCAGGCGGGCTTCCGGGGTTTTCGCAGCACTCCCCCCCCGGAAGCCTTTGGCCCATCCCCTCAGCGCGCGTGCGATGTCCGACCGAAAGTAGACGAGCACTGCGAGCAGCGTTCCCAGTTGAATCACTGCGCTGAACGCCGCGCCTGGGTCCTCCCACCCTAAGAGGGCGGGGGCTATGCGCGTGTGCGCTGTGCTGCTGAGCGGCAGGAACTCGGTGAGACCCTGAACGATGCCGATGATTAGCGCTTGAAGAAGTCCCAACGATGCTTACTCCGGAGTGCATTACACCCGGTGGGGGCGACACTCTGGTCGCGCTCTGCATAGTTGCCCAACGATAGTGTCGGGCCTACCGGGGTGATTATGCCGCAAGTTTCACGACGAGGACGGCCGTAGCGCAGAGAAGGATTGCGAAAACGTATAAGATCCATACAGTCTGACGTTGCGAAAGACCGCGCCCGAGCAGCGTGTGATGAATGTGCCGCATGTCCGGTTTCGTGATCGGCTGCCCGCTGAAAATACGGCGCGCCACCACGAATAACGCGTCGAAGACCTGCACGCCGAACATGAGCAGGGGAAGGATCAGCGCCACCGTGGCCGCCGTTTTCATCACGCCCTGTATGCTGACTGCGGCCAAGAAGTAGCCGAGGAACTGCGCACCGCCCGTGCCCAAAAAGATTTTTGCCGGGTGATAATTATGGCGAAGGAAGCCGAGGCACGCGCCCATGACTGCGGCAGAGAGAACGCCGATAAGCGGCTGTTCGTTCAGCGCGAGGATGAACATCGTAGCGGCGCCGATGGCCGCGATGCCCGCCGCCAGGCCGTCTATTCCGTCTATCGTGTCCATCGTTTTGGCAATCACGAAAACAAAAACGGCGGTGAAAATGACGGAGTTCAACTGGCTGAAACCGATGTAACCGCCCTCTGCGCCGGGCGCGGTGAACGGACGCGTGATGCCCTCGATTCGGATGTCGCCCAGCGACGGGTGGGCGAGCACCACACCGCAGGTTAGAAGGAACAGCGCCTGCCCCGCGGGGGGTATGGGCAGCCTGTCGTCGAGAAGGCCGAAGAGCACCACCGCAAGGCCGATACCGAAGATCCAGATCGAATTGACAGTGTATGGGCCGACGGTCGGCTCGCCCTGCGCGATGTGGGAGATCGGATAGACGGCAAGCCATGCGGCGGCGACGGCCAAGAACACGGCGATGCCGCCCCATCGCGGTGTCGGCTTCTTGTGCACGCGCCGCCCCTCCTCGGGCCGGTCAATGGCGCCCATCCGTATTGCCAACCGGCGCACAAGCGGTGTGCCGAAGAGGGCAATGAAGACCGCAATGATGAAGGAAGTTGCGAACGTCATTTGGAGGGCTTGACCGGTTCAATGCGGCCGTCGGTGAAGCGCAGCAGTTCAACGGCTGCGAGGGCGAGCAGTTCGCGGGCGAGGTCGTCGGGGTAGTCGCCTTCGTAGACGACCCTGCGGATGCCGGCGTTGATCAACATCTTCGCGCAGCCGGTGCAGGGCTGGCAGGTCACGTAGAGGGTAGCGTCTTCGCACGAGACGCCGTTCAGCGCGGCCTGGGCTATCGCGTTCTGCTCGGCGTGGGCGGCCAGTTGGCACCGCTCGGTGATGTCGCAGCCGTACTCTTCGCAGTGGGGGACGCCTCGGGGCGCCCCGTTGTAGCCGGTGGTCAGGATGCGCCGGTCGCGAACGATGACCGCCCCCACGCTGCGCCTGCGGCACGTGGCGCGCGTGCTTACCGTTTTTGCGATCTCCATAAAGTAGATGTCCCACGAGGGGCGCTTATTCATGCCGGGATTATAGACTTGCTGGGTTCCGGCAATCTCTCAGGTTTTTTTGGCCATCTGGTCGGTTTCGGCACGGCGATTGCGGGTGGAGGGCCGGATCGGCGAGTGGGACCCTCGAAAGGAGAGGGTTCGAACGGTCTCCACCCGGTCTGATGAACTGCAGTACTGTCGGCCCCGGCCCGCTTGGACCGGGGCCTTTTTTTCGTCCGACGGCGATTACCGATATACTCTTCCGGGACGGGGCCCAGGTGGTGGAACGGTAGACACGGGGGACTTAAAATCCCCTGGGGTAACACCCGTGCGGGTTCGAATCCCGCCCTGGGCACCAGTAGGGACCGGAGGGCGATAGACGATTGACGAGAGGCGGGCCCGGATTCCCCTCGCCGGCCCTCCCCTCATCGCCGGGGT
>JADFGT010000060.1 GCA_022567555.1 Armatimonadota bacterium
GTGGGTTGAGTCAGCGTTCAATTCACGTCTAACGTGCCGGGAAGAGATGCGCTCCGGAGCCCCCTCCCCCGCAGAGCAGGGGAGGGGGCTCCGGCCTCGTACTGGCTTGTCAGTTATCGGTTGCCGGTCGCCCGTCGTCAGTTGCGAGTTGCTGAACGGACCTAACGCATCAAACGTATCAAACGACAAACGGCGAACGACAAACTATCTCCCGACCAACCGCTCCTTTATCGCTTTCATCGCCGCTTCGGTGCGGCTGTTCACATGCAAAGCCTTCAAAATGTTGCTCACGTGGTTTTTCACGGTCTTTTCGGCCAGGCACAGGCGGTTTGCGATCTCTTTGTTGCGAAGCCCTTTCGCCACCAGTTCCAGTATCTCCAGTTCGCGCGGGCTCAGTTCATAAAGGTGTTGGTCGTCAACCTCATCGTCCTCACGCTGGCGGCGGAAATCTTCCAGCACTTTGGCTGCAATCTTGGGTGTCAGCGATGCCTCTCCTTGCGCCGCCCGCCTAATCGCTTCAATCACGCCTTCCGGTGTCGTCGTCTTCAGCAAATAGCCGATTGCGCCGCTTCGGATCGCATCGAAAACGTTTTCGTCATCTTCGTGAACGGTAAGGATGACGAACTGGATGTCGCGCTTCTTCTTCGCCAGTTGGCGGATGCACTCAATTCCGTCCATGCGGGGCATCTGGATGTCGGTCAGCAAAACGTCTGCGTCCTGCTCTTGGGCTAATTCGAGCGCCTCCACACCGTCCCGCGCCACCCCGGCCAGTTCGATGTCCGGGGCTGTGGCCAGCACCTGCCGGAGCGCGCGGCGGTATCCCTCCTCGTCGTCGGCAATCACAACGCGAATCTTTTCGGGCATAGCGGGATTGTAGCCGCTTTCAGGGTTCGGAGAGTGGGGGAGCTGAGGCCGGGCCGGAACGCTGTTCGCCGAACGTCGGCGCCCCGGCGGCGGAGCCATCTTCGATGCAGGCTGCCGCCCTCCAAACCGCGCGGCATTCGACTCGCCGACGGTACAATGAGCCGTGTCGCCCGGCGTCCGGCGTCTGCTGTTCGGGGTGGCGAAGTGGGTTTTCGTACCTCTCGCCCTATGCCTGGCCGGTTACTGGCTGGTCGGCCCATACGTCCTGCCGAGACTGGGCGGCCTGTTTCTGCCGAATCCGGGCGGGCAGGCCGGTTCTGCGCCCCGGGGCGAGGCGGCGGGGTCATGAAGGTCTTAATCGTCGAAAGAAACCTGATCTGGACCGCACGGCTGTCGAAAGCGGTTGCCGCGAGCGGCCACGAAGGGGTCGTCGTCAGCGGAATCGGAGAGGAGTTACCGGCTACCGATCTGGCGATCGTGAACCTGTCCGATCCGGCGCTGCGTCCGTTCGAGTGCGTAGAAAAACTGCGAAGCGCCGGGGTTCCCGTCCTCGGCCATGCCGGCCACAAGGAAAAGGAACTGTGGGAGAAGGGGCGTGACGCGGGGTGCGATCGCATCGTAAGCAACGGCGAGATCACCTTCAAGTTGCCAGAAATCCTAAAGGAGTTCGCACATGCGGGATAGTTTCGGCCGCGAAATAGGTTATCTGCGCGTTAGCGTAACAGACCGATGCAACTTCCGATGCGTCTATTGCATGCCCGAAGAGGGCTATCCCGTCTCGCCCAAAGACGAGTTGCTCACGTTCGAGGAGATCGCGCGGCTTGTGCACATCGCCGCGGACCTCGGTGTCACCAAGGTGCGGCTGACGGGCGGGGAACCGCTCATTCGCCGCGACTTGCCGGTTCTCATCAAGAAAATACGCGAACATAGAGAAATAAGAGACGTCAGCTGTTCAACCAACGCGTTCTTGCTGCCAAGGTTCGCGAAGACGCTTGCGGACGCCGGCCTCAATCGCGTGAACATCAGCCTCGACACGCTCGACGCAGGCAAGTTTTTCCGGATTGCGCGGCGAGGGAACTTGGAGCAAGTACTGGACGGGATAGAGGCGGCGAAACGGGCGGGGCTGCACCCCATCAAAATCAATTGCGTTTTGATGAAGGGCGTCAACGATGACGAGGCGGTGGAATTCGCACGATGGACGCTCCGAGAAGAGGTCCATGTGCGTTTCATTGAACTGATGCCGATCCGGTGGAACCTGGACGAATCGCTGGAGTACGATTCTTATCAAGCTCTGCACGGCGGGAGGGGCCTAATTCGGTTGCGAATAAAGGAAGACGAGGGAATGTTGGACGGCGCCCAGATGCGGCGCATGGTCGTTCCGTATACAGCGGTGAAGGAGCGCATCGAAAAAGAGTTTGGGACGATGGAGCCATGTGAAATCATAACCAACGGTCCGGCGCACACGTACAAACTGATGGATGCGGCCGGGACCATCGGCTTCATCAGCCAGATAAGCGCCGACCTGTGCGCAAAATGCAACCGTCTGCGTCTGACCGCCGACGGCCAACTGAGGCCGTGTCTGATGTCGGACGGCGAATTGGATATGCGCACGCCATTGCGCACGGGGGCCACCGACAAGGAGTTATCGGACCTGTTCCTTCACGTAGTGAAGCATAAGCCGGAGCGGCACTACCTGGCAGAGGGTCAGAAGGTAATGGGCCGGGGCATGAGCCAACTGGGAGGTTAGGCTTGGGCAAACGGATCGAGGTCGGGTGGGTCGCGAGCCGGCCGGAGGGAATGATATATGAGAATCTGCTCCGCAGTTTGGGCGTGCCGGTCGTCGCGGAACTCGGGACCGCCTGGTCCGGGTTCGCCGACTCGGGCGCCTGCCGCATCTACATAGATGAAGATGAGTTGACGGCCGAGCGGATCAACATTATCGAAGAGGTTCTCGGCGATATGGCGGACAAGGAACAACTGGAACGCCAACGCGAGCAGGCGAAGGAACGAATCGGTACAGAATTCACGCTGGGGACCGAGCCGGACGCCGAGCCGAAGGAGATCGCACTTGCCTGGTTCGATGACCGAGAAGAGGGCGAACTGTACGAGAAACTGCTGAAGGGGCAAAGGGTTCCCGTGACCCTCCGGCCGGCTCCCGAGGACGCCGGTGCCGGTGAAGAGCGGTTCGGCCTGTTCATCGCTGAAGATGACTTGAGCAAAGAAAGCATCTATCCGATAGAGGCGTACTTGGGCGATTCCTTGGACAAAGACGCGCTCGCTGCGGTACGCAAACATGCGACGTGACATTGAACGCGTCGATAAGTCGATGGCCGATTGACGATAGCCGATCCAGGGATCCCGCCGCCGGGAGCAAGTGACACGCAAGTTGTCAGCGGTCTTTCTTAGACCAACTCGATATTTATCGCAGGGGGCTTCTGGAGTTCTTTGTTCGGCGGCCGAATCGGCTTGACCGACCGCAGTTCAACCGACATTTCGAAGACGATATTGCGCAGGTGCATGACCTGGTGCATGATCTGCTGCGGCGTTTCTGCCTTATGCCGTTCCTTGCTTGCGCGGAGGATGATCTTTTCAGGATTCCAGTCGCCTCGATAACCGTAGTCCGCGCGCCAATAGTAGGGCTGCGAAAAGTATCCGAATGAATCCATGAAGTATTGCCTGACGTGCGTCGGGTCCTCGAAGGCAACGTCGCTCTAGCCGTAGGGGACCGTGAATGTCGCCTTCGCGCCCGGCTTGGCGATTCGATGAAGTTCCTGCATGAGCGGCAACGGGTTCGGTATGTGTTCCAGAAGGTGCTCCGCCAGGAACTCGTCGAACGTGTTGTCCTCAATCGGAAGCGGTGTGTTCGCGCAGTCGTTCAGGTCGGCGATCACGTCCACACCCTGCGTGGCTGCAATGTCCAGGTTCACCCAGCCGGGAAGGATATTGCGGCCGCACCCCAGGTGGAGCCGCTTCGTCTGCGTCTCTTCTCTTTTCTCTGTCTGTTGCATCTGACCCTCCTTAAGGGGTCGCGCGTCTCGGCCGCGTACCAGTATTCCTATCGGGCAATGGGCGGGAGCCCTTCAGCCGCCGCATGTCCGAATCTGTCTCTTCCCGGGGTCAGGTCCCCCCGGCACCCTTCCCACGCGCGTCGGAGCCCTTCCCACGCCCATTGGAGCCCTTCCCGCGCCCGTTGGAGCCCTTCCCACGGCCGTTGGAGTCCATCCTACGCGCGTTGGAGCCGTTCCCCGGCGCACGAATCCTGCGAAGAGGCAGTGGCGGGGGGCGGTGTGCGATGCCTGCGGGCGGCCGCAACTGGATCCCTAATTCGTTCTTACCGGTGGCGGCGGCGGAGGCGTCTCTGCGGGCCCTGCGGCCATCGCCGCCTGCGACTGCCAGATCACGGCGCCGATCCCTTTCACGTCCACGCGCGTCGGGCTGATCCCGTCGGGACCGCCCGGAACGAACACGGCGGCGTCCTCCGTGATGGCGATGCCGCCCGGCGGGGCCGCTTTCTGCGCGTGGGCGGCCACGTCAATCACGTGCGAGTAGTTCACGTCCTCGGTCCGCCCCCCCGGGGCGACGACCGTGCCGGTGTGAATACCGCACCGCACCTGGAACGCTTCACCCGTGCGGTTCCGAAAAGCGTTGAACTCCAACATGCCCGCCTGGAGCCTTCGGGCGGCCATAAACGCCTGGTGAGGGTGCTCGAAGGTCAGGAGGACGCCGTCCCCGGCGGTGCTGTGCAGCCTGCCGCCGTGGCGTTTCGTCACCTCTTGCACGTATTTCGTGTACTCGCCGAAACTGTATTCGACAGCCAGCGGGTCGGCGGCGGTCTTTATTTCGGTGCTGCCCTCCACATCTACGCTCAAGAAGGTTACGCTTTGCTCGCCCGCCCGCAGCTGCTCCTGAAGTTCTATCAGTTGCTGCAACAGGAATTGGCGGCGCTTCTGGGGGTCGTGCTGGAACCGGAGTTGGAGGATTCGGTCGCTCCACAGCCCGATCAGATAGCCGAGCAGGCCGCCGATGAAGAAGCACGGAATGATCCTCCACCCGTCCACCTCATGCCTCAGTTCAGGTTGGAAGAGGGCGATGATGCCTGAGAAAAACGCTACGCCCACCCAATAGGACGCACCCAACGCCGCGCCGGCAAGCATCCCAAGTTCCTTCTTTCGGGTCAGCGCGAGGTTCCAGACGGCCAGTCCCACCAGGGCGATCTGCGCGATCGTCGCGAGCCCCGCTGGGTCGCCGAGTTGGATGCCGAGAGCATAGGTCAGGCCCGCCAGCGAGCCGAGGAACGCGCTCGCGACCGTCCGCCTGGTGGCGAAGTCCATCTGGCGAAGCTGTAGCAGGATGCGGCCCCAGCGCGTGCGCAAGCGCGCCCGGCGCTTGTCGGCGATCTCGAGCGCCAGGCGGAGGGTATCTGGCGAGGCAGCGGTCTCGTCCGCCATCCTGCGCAGCAGCTCCTCCACTTCTTCCTCGTCGCCGGCCGCCGCGAGGCGGGAGGCCAACGCCTCGGCCGCCGCGCCCTCCGGCGCCTTCTCCTCTTCGCTCATTCGGTCGTGCCGCAGCATCGCACTATGACTCCAGGTTCATTGTACAGTAAGCGGTAGAATCGAGGCGTGCGGACATCGGTACGACTTTTCGCAAGCCTACGCAGCCGTTTCGGCGAAGAGACCATCCTGGAGGTCGAACTGCCGGCGGCTGTGGGCGACCTTGAGGCCGACCTGCGGGAGCGGGGGATATGGACGGAAGGCGCCAGGATCGCCGTCAACCACCGCTTCGCGTCGTCCGGCGATAGGGTCAATCAGGGGGATGAGATAGCGGTCGTTCCTCCCGTGAGCGGCGGGTGACGATGGTCGCGCTCACGCACGAACCGCTCGACGCGGATGAGATCCGCCGGGGGATTGAAGACCCGGCGCTGGGCGGAGTGGTGGTGTTTGCCGGTGAGGTGCGCAGCGTCACCGACGGCCGCGAAACCGCCCGGCTGGTCTACACGGCTTATGAAGAGATGGCCCTCAAGCGGATGGAGGCGATCGCCGGGGAGGCCGTACGCCGGTGGGGCGGGCGCGTGGCGATGTCCCACCGCCTGGGCGAGCTGCTGCCCGGCGATGTCTCCGTAGTGACGGCGGCCGCATGCCCGCACCGCGCCGAAGCGTTCGAGTGCTGCCGGTTCCTGATTGACCGCCTGAAACAGGAAGTACCAATCTGGAAACAGGAGTACGGGCCTGACGGCGCGGCGTGGGTGGAGGGTGATAGAAGGGTGATGATGGAGTGACGCAGTTGCCGCCCGGGCAAGAGCAGACCGCGTTGCGATCCCGTAGGGCGCGTCCGGGGAATTCGGTTCTTTCGAGGCGTTTGAGACGATTGATTCGTTCCGGCTTCAACAATGAGATTGTTGAAGGATGGGGATGGGGAATCCGATAACCCAAAATCGAATACCGCATACAGTGAATCCAGACATCAAAGACATCACGATAATCGGCGCGGGCCCCGTCGGTCTGTTCGGCGCGTTCTACGCCGGATTGCGCGGGATGAGCATCCGCGTGATTGATTCATTGCCTGAGCCGGGGGGTCAACTCGCGGCGCTCTATCCGGACAAGCCGATTTACGATATGCCCGGGTTCCCGGAAGTGTTGGCGGGAGAACTGGCCGAGCAGATGTATATTCAAGCAAGCCGCTTCAATCCAGAATACACTTTGGGCGAACAGTGCCGGGCTCTGGAGTGCAGAGACGGCGTTTGGGCCCTCGGTACGTCGAACAGCGAGTACCTGACGCGGACCGCAGTCATCTGCGGCGGCGTGGGATCGTTCACCGCCACGAAAATCGGCGTCGAGCGCGAAGAGTTCTTCGAGGGCCGCGGACTCTCATACGGCGTTCAGAATAGAGAGGCGCTGCGGAACAAGCGGGTCGTGGTGGTCGGAGGCGGCGACAGTGCGCTCGACTGGACCTTGAGCCTGCGCGGAATCGCATCGGAAATCACGCTCGTCCATCGGCATGACAAATTTCGAGGACACGAAGACAGCGCAAGAGAACTATTGGAAAGCGATGTCAACATTCGTCTATGGGAGGTCGTGACCGAGCTATTGGGCGAGGATCAACTCACAGGCGTGAAGACGCTGAACAGAAAGAGTGAAGAAACAGTCACGATTCCTTGCGATTGGCTGACAGTGAACATCGGCTATAAGTCGAGGCTCGGACCGATAAAGAAATGGGGCCTGGAACTGGAGAAGAACCAGATTCTTGTCAATTCCCGCATGCAGACAAACTTGCCCGGCATTTATGCAGCGGGAGATCTCTGCACGTACGACGGTAAACTCGAACTGATTGCCACTGGCGTAGGTGAGGTCAGTATTGCGGTGAACAACGCCAAACATTACATTGACCCGGAAGCGCGTGTTTTCCCAGGGCATAGCACAGACATGGAACTCCCTGAACTTCCCAAATGAAAGTGGCCGTGATTGGAGCCGGCGCCGCAGGCAGTTCCGCCGCCCGCTTTATTGCCGGGGCCGGGCACGAAGTTCATATCTTCGAGCAGTTCGAAGCCGGCCACACGCGCGGCAGTTCGCATGGCACGTCGCGCATCATTCGCAGGACCTACCCGGACCCGCTTTACACCGCGTTGATGGACCACGCGTACGCTCTCTGGACAGACCTCGAGCGCGAGGCCCATGAGGAACTGTACGTCGAAACGGGGCTGCTGACGTTCGGCCTGCCCGGGAACCGGTGGCTGATGGACTGCCGGCGCAGCCTCACGGAGAACCGTGTCCCCTTTGAGGAGCTCGGACCGGTCGAAACGGCCCGCCGCTGTGGGGGCCTTCATTTGGAACCGGACGAGTACGGCCTGTTTGAGCCGGGGGCCGGATTCCTGCGGGCGGACCGGGTGATCCGAGCCAACCTGCGCATCGCCGCCGGACACGGCGCTCGGCTGATGGATAAAACGTGGGCCGACGCCAGGCCGGATGGAACTGTGAACGGCGAGCAATATGACGCCGTGGTGGTATGCGCCGGTCCATGGATTAACTGTTTCATTGACCTCGGTCTCGAACCCCGGCTTCAGCACGTTGCATACTTCGACGCGCCGCTTGAACGCGACGTTCCCGTTTGGGTTGATGCCGGAGAGGCGTTGTATTTTGGCTTCCCCGACTATGGGCGCGGTCACAAAATCGGGCGCCACCTGTACGGTCCCGTCGTCGACCCCGATGAGGATCACGGCTTGCCCGACGCCGCTGTGCTGCAAGAACTCGGAGATGTGGCAAGGCTTCGTCTGGGCGCATCCTACAGCCTCAGGGAGGCTGACACGTGCCTTTACACAGTCGCGCCGAATGAGGATTTCAGAATCGGACGCCTGCCCTGGGAAGTGCCGGCCTATTACATCAGCGGCTGTTCGGGCCACGGCTTCAAGTTCTCGGTGTGGTTCGGGTGGCTGGCGCGTGAACTGGTGGAAGGCCGCAAACAGCCGGAGGACTATCCCCGTTTCAATGTTACGCCATCTCCCTCCGAGAGCGGGCCGGAGTAATGGAAGCGATGATTCTCATCCTTCAACAATCTCATTGTTGAAGGCATACGCATCAATGAACTCAGACCCTCCGAAGATACAAGGGCGCTCCGTTAGCCGCCCCGAGCCGGCAGATAGATGATGCTGTTGTCCGCAGGATTGACGACGAGTATGCCGCGCGGTATCAGCCACTCGCCGCCCTGGCCCAGAGTGGGAGTGAAGCCGAAGATCCCCAGCGTGCTCATCTCAGGATAGGGCGGGCTGAAGCCCTGGAGGAGCGACATTATCACCCACGGGTCCGCGTGCAGGACCTCAATCCGGGCCGGCATGCGGTTGAACCCCATCAGGTCGCCCGTGCCGAGTTGGCCGCTCGGCAGGCCGCCGCCGAGGAGGAAGGACAGGCCCAAAACAAGATTCGTCATGTAAGTTGGACGGCCCACATGACCAGCCGGTTACCCCGAGTTGCCGCGTCTCATCCTTCAACAATCTCATTGTTGATGGATGCCTCAACAGGGCCGATGGGGGAATCGGCCCACGGGGTTCTCGCCTCGCTCCTAATCGGTGGGCCGCATCGCGTGCCAGCCGGTCTCTTTCTGAAAATCGCGGGCGACGCGATAGCAGATGTCTTCACGCATTGCCGGCGCGATTATCTGGCCGCCGAGCGGCGACCCTTCCTCGAAACCGATTGGAAACGCCATCGTCGGCCAGCCGAGCAGGTTGGCCGGGCCGTAGTCGCCGCCCATATTGCGAAAAGACTTGTCAAACGGCTCATCTATCGGCGTCGGCCTATGAAAGAATACGGGAGTGAACACGCAGTCGCATTTATCCCATATCTCATTCGCCTTCAACGCTTCAGTGCGCATTCGCAGCGCCCATAGATAGTCAACGGCGCGCACTTCCATGCCTGCGGCGAAGCCGCCAACCTGGTTTACGTCGGCCAACCGTTGAAAGCGGGGACCCCTTATGAAGTTCTCGTGGGCGCTCGCGCCCTCCGCGTCAACAATTATGCCGACCGCTGTCGTGTAGGGCATTTCCGGGTACTGCACGTCCACCGTTTCATAGCCCAGTTTCTTGAATGCCTCAACCGCATCCTCGTAAGCGTTTTTGCAGTCCAGAGCGTCGTTCTCCTTGAACTTCTCATCGAGGAGGCCTATTCGCGGTTTCGGTCCTCTGCTTCTTAGGTTCAGTTTTCCAGTTAGTGTGCTGCGGTCTTTCCGGTCGCGTCCGGCGATCACTTCCATTACCGCCGCGCAATCGTCCGCGGAGCGCGCTATGGGACCGATTTTGTCGAGCGTCCAGCAGAGCGCCATCGCTCCGTACCGGCTGACGCGTCCGTAGGTGCCGCGAAAGCCGGTGACGCCGTTGAAGGCGCTGGGGCAGGTAATGCTGCCGCTCGTTTCGCTGCCCAAACTGAAGCCGACGCAGCCGAGCGCCGTCGCCGCGCCCGAGCCGCTGCTCGACCCGCCTGCCCAGCGCGACTCGTCCCATGCGCTGAGGCACGCCCCGGTGGCGCTGGCGCTCGGGTGGTTATATCCGCCGCCGCCGGCCAATTCAATCATCGAAAGTTTCGCGATGAGAACCGCGCCCGCGTTCTTGAGCCGTTCGACGGCGGTCGCGTCATAGTCGAACACCTGGTCGTCGTGGCCGGGCGAGCCCCAGCGCGTGGGTATCCCTTTTGTCGCCAAAAGGTCCTTCACCCCAAACGGAATCCCGTGCAGTTTGCTCTTGGGACGCCCGCGACCTGTCAGGTGATCATCGGCGGCCCGTGCGCTTTTCATTGCGAGATCTTCGGTCATTTCCGCCACGGCGCGGTGCCGCTTTCCCAAGGTCCTGAGGCGTCTCAAATAGACCTGCGTCAATTCAACCGACGACACGTCCTTCCTTCGGATGGCACGCGACATATCGTTTATGCTGGAGAAGTGGTCAATTCTCATTATGTGTGGTTAGTCGTCTGTCGCTCTTTTTGTGGCCTCAAGTTCCTGCGCCGAGAGTCATCTTCGAATTCCGATTCTCCCGCCAATCGCCCCGCCCTTGTTACTCACACCTTCGCCGGCACAAATATCGTGCACGGCTCGCTGTTTTCCGGTAGTTTGAAATCCCAGCGACGGACCGCCGCACGGCGATTGCCTAACAGTCCGCGACGGGCGACGGCGCGCGCCTCGCCGTTCAGCGGTTCCGCCAGTTTTGCATCCAGTTCTCGCAGGTCTTCTTCGATTCCGGGCGGTTCATCTTCGGCCTGCTCCTGCCTTGCCTGTGCGCCGAGGAGCGGAGCAACGGCGAGGCCGGCGGCGCCTGTCGCCGCCAATCTCGCAAATTCCCTGCGTGTGATCCTTGTCGCCATGTACGGCTGATTCGGTCTTCTGGGCGCGTTCTCCTGCCCGATCATGCGATTTGATTTCAGGCCTCGCGGGACACGCCTCTGCCCGCTGCGACCTCGGACGGGGTACATTCCCGCCCCGTGAACTTGACGCTTCGGAAGTCGCTGGCGCTGTTCAAGGTTTGGTTCCAGGACGGGCTGTCCTATCGGGCCGCCGGTGTCATCTGGATCCTAACTGACACGGTGCCGGCCATGATCATGCCGCTCGTTTTCATTTCGGCCATGCCGGAGGGCGGCTCCATCCGAGGGTTCACGGCAAGCGAGTTTGTCCTCTATTACCTCACGATGATCCTTGTGATCAACTTCGTTGTGAGCCACTTGATGTGGGAACTCTCCATGGAGATTAAGGAGGGCATCTTTACGATAAACCTGCTTCGTCCGGTCAGCTATTTCCAGGTCTGTTTCATTCGGAACATATCCTGGCGCGTACTCCGCATAGCTCTGTTCCTGCCGATGTTCCTCCTTCTTCTCGTCATGTACCGCTCTTATCTCGCCAGTGCCCATGCGTTCTTAGGGTGGGAGTTTTGGGCGGCGATTTTATTGGGGCATATGGTCAGTTTTACATTCGTTTACATGATGTCTATGCTGGCGCTGTTCGTCGAGGAGGCGCATGCGATCTTCGAACTTTACTACTTCCCGATGCTGTTTCTTTCCGGGCAGATGTTTCCAATACACCTCCTGCCGGATTGGGCCGCCACTCTCGCTAAGGCGATGCCGTTCTATTACACCAGCGGCCTGCCCGTGGAGATCGTGATCGGCAGGATTCCTCCCGAAGCCGCACATCCGCTGATTCTTGTACAACTTGTTTGGATCGGCGTCCATCTGATGTTGGCGAAGGTCTTGTGGCGGTGGGGGCTGCGGCATTACACTGCGGTCGGGATGTGATGTGATAGGCCAGAGGCTGGAGCGGTGAGGGGGTCGCTCATTCGAAGCTGGAGCGTTCCCGGCGCACCATCTCGGCGATCGTTTCTGCGGCGGCGTCCAGGGGGATTTCGGAGCCGTCGTCGTCACGCCGCCACTTGATCTCCACCTTGCCTTCGCTTACGCCGCGGCCGCAGACGACGCGAAGCGGATAACCGATTAGGTCGGCGTCTTTGAACTTCGGACCGGCGCGCTCGTCGCGGTCGTCCAGCAACACCTCGACCCCGGCCTTTTCGAGGCCGTCATGGATCTCAGCGGCGGCATTGCGCTGGCCCTCGTCTTCCGCGTTTACGAGGACGATAACAACTTCGTACGGCGCAATCGAGATCGGCCAAGTTAGGCCGTTTTCGTCGTTGGAGACCTCCGCGACCGCCTGCATCGAGCGGCCGATACCGAGACCGTAGCAGCCCATGATTATCGGTCTCTCTTTTCCGTCGGCTTCATTGAACAGCGCGCCCATCGCTTCGCTATACTTGCATCCCAATTGAAAGATGTCACCGACCTCGATGCCGCGCACTTCGCGCAAAACCCCTCCGCCCGGCGCGGGGTCGCCCTGTTCGGCAACGCGGATGTCCGCAAAACGACCGACTTTGAAGTCCCGGCCGTGACAGGCATGGACGTAATGCTTGTCATCCGCGTTGCCGCCCACAACAAAGTCTGATTCCGACCGAATCTCCTGATCCGCAATTAACTCCACGCCGCTGAGACCTATCGGGCCTGCAAAACCGATATCGGCGCCCGTGATTTCGCGTACGGCCTTCGCATCCAGCATCTCCACCTTCTCCACGCCCAGGCGGCGCGCCAGTTTGTAAGGGTTCAGTTCACGGTCGCCGCGCACCAGCGCCGCGACTCGTCGGTCGCCCGCCTGCACGAGCAGAGTTTTGACGAGTTTTTCCGGCCCGACCTCGAGGAATGAGGTGACCTCTTGCACGGTGCGGGCCCCCGGTGTGTCCACCATTTCGGCGCCGGGTACCTCCGACGGGTCGGATTCCGGATACTCTCCGCCGATGTCGCAGCGGTCGGCGTTCGCCGCGTAGCCGGCCTCGTCGTCCTGCAACACTCGGTCTTCGCCGCCCGGGGTTATCACCATAAACTCATGGTTTTCGCCGCCGCCTATGTCCCCGGATTCTGCCTCGCAGACCAGAGTGTCGAGACCCATTCTCTCAAACATACGGGCGTACGCTTTCCACATCCGTCCATAAATCTTCGCGACGTCCTCTTGATTAGAATCGAAACTATATGCGTCGAACATGAGGAACTCTTTGCAGCGGATCAGGCCGGCGCGCGGACGCGGCTCGTCGCGGAACTTGTTCTGAATCTGATAAAGACAGAGCGGCATCTGGCGGTAACTGTGCACGAAAGTGCGCACGATATCGGTGACGACCTCTTCATGCGTAAACCCGAGCGCGAACTCGCGTCCTGTTCGGTCCTGAGTCTTGTACAGGACGGGCACCTTGTCGCGGCCGGTTTCCTGTAGCAGTTCGAACGGCACAAGCACGGGCATGAGGAGTTCGATGCACCCGGCCTTGTTAGCCTCGTCGCGCACGATGTTTGCGACTTTGTTCAGCACCCGAAGCCCGAGCGGGAGGTATGAGTAGACGCCGGCGGACACTCTGCGGATGAAACCGCCGCGCAGCAGCAGCCGGTGGCCGGCTAACTCGGCCTCGGCGGGCGCCTCTCGAAGTGTCGGCAGGAAGGTCCGGCTTGCGCGCATCGGGGCATTATAGGCGAAAAGCGACTGACGACCGGCGACTGACGACTGGCCGAAGGGCACCGGCGGTGGCGGGTTACCGGAAGAAGTCGAACGCTTCCAAGCGGTCGCGGATGGACTTCAGGAACCTGCCGGCCAACATCCCGTCAATGATCCGGTGGTCGTAAGTGAGCACGAGGTGCATGATGGGGCGGATCGCGATCATTCCGTCTCGCACGACGGCAGTCTCGCGGATGGCGTACGTGCCGAGGACGCCGGCCTGCCCCGGCGGGATCATCGGCGTTCCGAAAAGCGCCCCGTAAGACCCAGGGTTGGAGAGCGTGAAGGTCGCGCCCTGCACTTCGGCCAGTTCAATCCTGCTCGCTCGCGCGCGCTTCGCAATGTCTTCCAGGTCTTTGGCGATCTGGATGAGCGTCTTTACGTGGCAGTCGCGGATGACAGGCACAATGAGCCCTTCGCTGCCGTCGCCTAACGCAACGGCGACGCCGACGTGAACAGCGTGGTTTATCAGGAGTTTGCCGTCGGCCGTGAACGATCCGTTCACGGTGGGGGCCTCCGCCAGCGCCTCGGCCGTCGCCTTGATGAAAAAGGGCGTGTACGTGAGCCGCACCCCGTACATCTCTTGGAAAGACTCTTTGTTCGCCTTGCGGAACTTGACCAGCCGGGCTACGTCCACCTCGGTGACGGTCGTGACGGCCGGGACCTGATGGGCCAGGGTCATTGCCGCGGCGATCGCCTTTCTCATTCCGGTCAGCGGAGTGATCTCTTGCTCCGGCCCGGCGGTCGCGGCGACCGGCGGTCTGAACTCGGGCGGGGGGCTTGTAAGCGCAGCCGGGGCAGCGGGGGCGGCCGCCGGAGCGGCTGCGGGCTTGGGCTGCCGCAGATATGCTTCGAGATCGCGCTTCGTGACCCTTCCACCTTCGCCCGTGCCCGGGATCGCGGCAAGTTGCGCTTCCGTGACACCGTGCTCCTTCGCCATCGAGCGCACGAGCGGCGTAAACCAACGGCGCTCTTGGGTGATCGGAGGTTGCGCAGCGGGTACCGGCGCCGGAGGGGCGGCTGGTCCAGGTCTCGGCGCTGCCCCAGCCGCCGCTATTGCTTTCGCCGGCGCGGCCTCCGCGTGACCGGCGCCGTCCACAACCTCGCCCGGTTCACCTATCAGCCCCACCGGCTCGAAAACCTTCACGTCTTGCCCTTCCGGGACCAGTATCTTGAGAAGCACGCCGGACGCGGGAGCGCCCAATTCGGTGTTCACCTTGTCCGTCATGATCTCGACGACCGGCTCATCCTCTTTGACCGTGTCGCCCTCTTTCTTGAGCCAGCGGTTGACGGTGCCTTCGTGAACGCTTTCGCCCAATTCGGGCATCAGGATTTCGGTGGGCATTTGGTTTCCGGTTTTCAGTATTCAGTAGCGGACCACTTTCATGGCCGCCTCGAAGATGCCGTCCACGCTCGGCAGCACGGCGCTCTCGAGCGGCTTGACCCACGGCACCGGCGTGTCGGCCCGTGTGACTCTGACCGGCGGCGCGTCGAGCAGTTCGAAGCCGAACTCGCTGATGCGCGCCAGCAGTTCGCCCGCGAACCCGCAAGTGCGGCTCGCCTCGTTTACTACGACCACGCGGTTCGTTTTCTCTATAGACGTCCGGATGGTTTCCTCATCGAGCGGCACGATCGTCCTTATGTCAATGACTTCGGCCTGCACGTCCTGTTCGGCGAGGCGTTCGGCGGCTTTCAGGCAGAAGTGAACCATGTTGCCATACGTCACGACGGTGACGTCCGACCCTTCGCGCCGGATCGTCGCGTGCCCGAGCGGGACCAAGAACTCTCCATCCGGTATCTCCTCAACAATATCGCGCTTGCGATACAGTTCTTTCACTTCGTAGAAGACGACCGGGTTCGGGTCTCGGATGGAGGCCCTCAGCAGGCCTTTCGCGTCGCTTGGAGTGCTGGGACATACGACCTTCAGGCCGGGCGAGTGGGCAAACCAAGCCTCGTTCTGCTGGCTGTGGTACGGCCCGCCTCCGCCGTAGCCGCCGCTGGGGCCGCGTATCACGATGGGGAGATTCACTTTCCCTGCGCTTCGATAACACATGGTGGCGGCGTTGTTCACGATCTGGTCGAACCCGCAGGAGATGAAGTCAATGAACTGCATCTCCACGACGACCCGTTTCCCCCGCATCGCCAGGCCGATGGCCGCGCCCACGATCGCCGACTCGCTGATGGGCATGTCCACGACGCGCAGCGGGCCGAAGCGGTCGAGCAGTCCCTCGGTGACGCCGAACGCCCCTCCCAAAATGCCGATGTCTTCGCCCATGCAGACCAGGTTCGGGTCGCGCTCCATCTCTTCGTGGAGCGCGTCCTTCAGCGCGGTCAGGTAGTTCTTCGCTTGGGCCTGGGCCGCCGCTGCGCTCATTCCGCGTCCTCCGCGAACACCCACCGGAACGCCTCCTCCGCCTCGGGCAGCGGGGAAGACACGGCGAACTCGACGGCTTCCTTCAGCGCGGCGATCACTTCGGGCGGGAAGTCGTCGTCCGTCACCTGGAGGGCGTCCCTGTTCTCGGGGGTGTGCCTGTCGGCCTCCTCGGCGCTCAGAAGTTGCGCCTCCACCAGGTAGCGTTTATATACGCTGATAGGGTCCCGGCTGCGGCCCCGCTCGATCTCTTCCGCGTCGCGGTACCTCATGGCCCTGTCGTCGTCATGGTCGCCGTGCCCGTAGGCGCGGAACGTTTTGCACTCAATGATCGAGGGACCCCGCCCTCGGCGCGCACGCTCGACGGCCCACATGGTCTTGTCATAAACGTCGAGCACGTCCTGCCCGTCGGCAATCAGGCCGGGGATGTCGTAGCCTTTGGCTCGGTCCGCGACGTCTTCGGTGGGGCACTCCAGTTCGACAGGCGTGCCGTAAGCCCACTGGTTATTCTCGATGATCGTGATTAGCGGCAGTTTGTGGATGGCGGCAAAGTTGATCCCTTCGTGAAAATCGCCTCTGGCCGTTGCGCCCTCGCCGTTGTAGGTCAGAACGACCGAATCTTGGCCGTCCAACTTGAACGCGAACGCTACGCCGGCAGCTACGGGGATCGTGGCTGCGAGCATGCTCGTGCTATAGATGATCCCCTTGTCCAGACTGCCTATGTGAGACCAGTTGTCGCGGGCGCGAATCGGGGACGCCTCCTTGCCCCACACCTGCGCGCAGACCTCGGCCACGCTCATCCCCTTGCGGTCAGGGTTGTTCCAGCCGGAGCGCATGTCCTTCAAGAAAAAAGCGGGCATGTCGCGGTGAATCGGGGATATCCAGTCGTCCGGCCGGAGGCCGAAGAGCGTTCCGACCAGGATCGCCTCCTGGTTGTGCGAGGAATAAAGAGTGCCCCGCAGGCGGCCCCTGCGCTTCTCCTTGATCAACCGGACGTCGAAGTAACGCGCAAGATACAGTTGTCTTAGAATCTCAAGGTGGTCGGCCGGAGCGAGTTGATCCCTGGTCCTGAGACTCTGCGATTCGGTATCGGAAACTGCGTCCGTCTGTTTGGCGACCACCGAACTCTCGGAGTTCAATTCGGCGCTCCTCTAACACCACCGTCCCTGGTGCGAACCGCGATTATACCCACCGCACGCCCCGAGATCGGAGGATTGTCAGTACGTTTGTGGAACATTATCGGCAGTTCGGACGGTCTAATCAGACGTGCACGCATTCATGATGGCTTGCCTCGCCGCCATGGCCGGCTCCGTTGCGGGCCAGGCCTCTGTTTCCCCGTCGCCCCCTCAGGGCCAGGCCGGGCAGGAGCTGGACCCATACGCCTTCATCCTGTCGGCCGTTGACCGGAGCCTGGGGGAGGCCCGGCTCTACCTGGATATGACCGGCTGGGAGGCCGTGACAGGCCGTGAGGACCGCCTTTTCCGCACCCAAGTCTGGATCCAGGGCAGCAATCTGTACGTTGAGTCGCATCTGAACGGCAATCTCCGCCTCTCGATAGTGGCTGACGGGCAGAAGGTGTGGCGCTACGACGCTGTGGCCAATGAATACACGTTCTTGTCCCAGCCCGGCACGATCGGCGAGACCCTGGGCCTCGCTGTGGCCTGGGCCCGGAACGAGGCCCAGCGACCGCTCCGCCTCCTTGCGCGCAGCCCCCGGTGGCTGGTGATCCCGAGGTCCAACGTCGAGCCTACCTTCGTTGAAGTGTGGCAGACGACAGGAGAAGGCGAGAAGTGGCGCGGGACGATTCTCCAGTTCTCATTCGACGCGCCCTCGCCGGACGGCCGCATGGACCGCCTGGAAATAGTCGAGAGGTTCGACACGGGGCGCAACGGGCTTCGAGAAGCCGAATACACGGCACGGTTCTCTTATCCGGCGAGCCCGTTCGACTTCGAGTTTGAGTTCGTGCCGCCGAAGGGCGCCAAGCCCGCGGCGGACCTGCCCCGCCGGATCGGCGGCGGTTAGAACAGTCGCCGCCGCGCCGCCGCCCGCGAGCGGTCCATCATGCCAATCCCTTCGAAAGTCTGTGCCGGCACGGAGTCTGCGCACGCCCGAACGTAGAGCTCATGGTTGTAACCGGTGAGAAGGGCGCTGACCCTCGGCACTGCTTTATGGGACCGTTCTGACTTCGATGCTCCAGTCTACGATGTCGAGCGACGGGTCAGGGACGTCGCCCTGCACCTCCAGGTCCCCGAAGTCTGAGTTGCGGAAGATGCGGTCGGTGGTCACGTCAATGGTGATGTAATCGGTGATCGAGGCGGGGTCTCTGGAGTCGCCGAGCGCGTCCCAAAACCTCGGATTGGGGTCGTTCGGGTCTGTCGGCACCCTGTCCATGGTCAGGATGTTAATCTGAAGCGCCTCGATGGCAAGCGGGTCCCCGGGAGGCGGGCGGATCTGGCTCAAGTCAATCTCGAACACGAGGGTGTCGTCGTCCGGCCCCGGCGTTATAAAGTCAACCGGAAGCCCGATCAGCACCCAGGTAGACAAGTTAACGAGGTCAATGAACTTGAACAGCGCATAGCCGCCGCTCGGGAGAAACCCGTCGTACCGGACGAAATGGGTCGCCTGTCCGGCCATGAACCCGTTGCCCCACGGCCGCGCGACCACCGGAATCGGCCCGTCGTCGCCGAACAGGTCGTCGTCGTCGTCTATCGCCACCATATAGACGAAGTTCGGGTTCACCGGGCCGTCCAGCCGAATCGTGAACCGGAGCCGCCTGCCCGGCGGGCCGCCGCCTCCGCCCGGAAACCGGGCGCAGCCAACGGCGAACGCCAGCACCAATAGGAGCGCGGCAAGTCGGTGCATGCATTCAGGATACATCACGCGGGATGGCTCAGGGCAGGTTAATCGGCGAGAAAAGAGCCCCCATCCTTCCAGCGTGCACCAGCAGGATCCAGATGCCGATGAGGACCGCTACGATAATCCAGATCATCCAGACAAAGAGTGTGTACGCCTTATCCAACTCGATCTTGGAAATACGGTCGTAATGCTCAGCCAGCCGGTCCAGCGATGTGTCCAGGTCCCCGCTGACCTCGCTCACCGCAACCACGCCGAGGGTTTCCGGGTCGAGCGCGCCGGTCTCTTTGAGGCAGTCGGCCAGAGAGCGGCCGGTCAGGACCGATGGAGCGGCCTTCCTTATTCGGCGGGCGAGGTCGGCGTTGCCGCAGCTGTCGGCGGAGAGTTCGATGGCGCTGGAGAGCCCGATCCCCGACTTGTATAGCATCGAGAGTCCCCAGAGAAACTTCGCGGTGGCGGCGAGCCGGTTTCCTTTGGCGAAGAGCGGGAGCCGCAGGGCGGCCGTCTCGATTATGTCGAGACCTTCCCGGCTCCGGCGAAGAACCCAAAGAAAACCCCAGAATGCCAGGGCGCCGAGCGCGATCCACTTGAGGATGTTCAGATACCACAGTTCGGCCCGTACGAAGAGCGCCACGAGGACGAACACCAAAATCGTCACCTTCATGTGAAAAGTGGCCCACTGCACGCTCCGGCGCAACTCGAGTTCGCGTTCGGCGAATCCCGCAAGGAGGCCCAGCGCTTGGGGGAGGCTTCCGGATTGCTCCGCCGCCCTGATCATGCCTATATGAAGGCCGGAGAACGTCTTGCCTAAGCGCTCCATGGCTTGGGACGGCGTCTTTCCCTCCAGCCCCATGTCGCGCAGCGCGCGGGCGGGGCGCTCGATTCCGCGCATGGCCGGGTGCCTCACGATGACGTCCATCGCCGCATGCGTGGTGAGGCCCCCGTTCTCGAGCGTATGCCATCTGCGAAAGAACGTGGCCTGCTGCTGGGGGCTGAGCGGCTCGGGCATGGGGGACAGGTTACAGGGGACAGGCTACAGATTTGCAACCCCGCCGCGCCTGTGTGGCTGAGTTTGGAGGCAGAGGCCCCGGTCACGCGAGAGCGGTCAGTCCAAACTCAGGGGCACCCGGCGGACGCGGGCAGCTCGCCAAGGTAGACTTAGGAATCCTTCAACAATGAGATTGTTGAAGGATGGAAATTTCAGTGGGATTGGGCCGCAGAGGCATATGCCCCACTATATCCGAGCGCATGAAAGTGTCAGCGAGCAAGTTTAAGAAAGTGTGCAGATCAGCAGGTCGCTTTCGAGCGATCAACCCCTGGGTACTGATCGGAGCGCTGTATGGTGAGGTTGCGCTCTCGTGGTACTGCGCCTGGTACTGCGCGAAGCAACCGTGGGATGATGAGATCGAGCGCATTTACCCGGGCTGTGACGGGGGGGACCCTTCGACGTGGCCTGAAGGTCTCGCGTTTGAGGAGCTTGTGTGAGTTAGCATGGACGTGCGCGACAGATTCTGCGAAGGTAAAGAGACGCCTCGAGTGCGGCTCACGCAGGTTCTCAACTTCCTTCATGAGTTTTGGAGCCAAAACTATGCAGAAATATCGACGGAGGACATCTTGGCCGAGTACGATGTCA
>JADFGT010000127.1 GCA_022567555.1 Armatimonadota bacterium
CGAATCAGGAAACTACACTTGATTCAGCACAAGCGACAGGCGAGAACGGTCGTCGTCCACTATCGGACGCGCTTCTTCTTGCCGTTCGCGCTGGGAGTGCACGCGAAGCGATATCAGAACGGCGACGAGGCCATAACCCGACTCCTCGAACAAGCAAACGAGCGCGACGTGCCGGTCCGCTCCTGGAAATCGCCGGAGTCGGCGGTATGGGCCGGCTGGGCGTGCATATTGGCCGCCGCCGCCCTGATCATTTTCCAGCAGCAGTATCAAATAGGGCTGATGAAGGCATACGGGGCAGGGACCATAACTACGGCACAGATGGGCCAGATGCCTCAGCCGGTCTTGATGGGGGCGATGTACGTCGCCACGCTCTGTCTGTTCGGGTTGGGCCTGGGGCTGTTCTCGGCGTTCCACCGCGCCGCCGGCAGGCCGTTCCTGCTCGCGCTGTTTCTCATCGCCTCGATCATGCTCTATGACCCGCTGATCTTCTGGCTCGTCTGGTTTGCCATCTATGCGATCCTAATGGCTCGGCTGGGCCCTGTCACCCACCTCCCGCACATTCCGGTCCCGGCGCTCTGGGAGTGGAACGTGGGCATGACGCTGGTCTTTCTCGGGCCGGTGTTTGCCGCGGCCGGCTACTACCTCGGGGTCTCCTTAGGCAAGAGGCGGCTGAGGTTCGCGGAGGCGCCGGTCCCGGCCACCGAACCGGAGCCGATACCCGAACCGGACGTCTCATCACGCCCGGCAAAGGCTTCCGTAACGTCGTAGGCTGCCGCCCGCCGAAGGAGCAACGGGCCTCGACGGCGAAAAGATCACCGATGGCTGTCCGCATCGGGGTTCTGTCCGTCGCCCACATGCACAGCCACGGCTACGCCCACGGCCTGAACGCGCACCCCGAAGCGGAACTGGCGGGAGTGTGGGACGACGACAACGAGCGCGGAAAGAAATTCGCGGACCGGTACGAGACGGACTTTTTCGACGATCACGAAGCGCTCTTGGCGCAGGTTGACGGGGTGGTGATAACCGGCGAGAACAAGCGGCACGCCGAGACCGCCGAGTGGGCCGCGAACGCCGGAAAGCACATCCTTTGCGAAAAACCGCTTGTCACGACCGAGCAAGAGGGCGAACGGATGTCGGAGGCGGTCGAGAAGGCGGGCGTTCGGCTGATGGCCGCCTTTCCGTGCCGCTACAGCCCGGCGTTCCAGCGCCTTAAGGAGAGGGTGAAGGACGGCGAGATCGGGCGGATCCTTGCGGTCTGCGCGACGAACCACGGCATGTGCCCGTTCGGCTGGTTTGTGGAAACGGAGAAATCGGGCGGCGGGGCGATGATGGACCACACGGTCCACGTGGCCGACCTCTTGCGCGACCTGCTGCAGAGCGAGCCGGTCGAGGTCTACGCGCAGACCGGAAACAAGGTCTACAACGAAGAGTGGGAAGACACGGCGTTTCTTCACGTTCGTTTCGAGAACGGAGTTTTCACCACGATTGACTCCAGTTGGTCGCGGCCGCAGTCGTACAAGACATGGGGCGATGTGCGAATGAACGTCGTGGGCGAGAAAGGCGTGATCGAACTGGATATGTTCGCCCAGGCGTTCGACCGTTACGCAAACGGCCCGGCGCGGCACTCGATCGCTTCCTACGGCAGCGACCTGGACGCCGGCCTCATCGCCGATTTCGTTCGCGTCGTTCAGACCGGAGAGGAGCCCCCGATAACGTTCCACGACGGCCTTCAGGCGGCGCGGATCGCGATGGCGGGCTATCGAAGCGCCGGCACCAACGAACCGGCGCCTCTCTGAGAACGGCCCCGGCGCGAGGGGAAACTTAGCGGCGCGGACATCCTCACGTCGGGCCGCGAAGCGCTCGGGCTGCGTCACTCGAGACGCGAGTTCGCCCTGCCTTCCCCCACTGCGGAAGGCGCCGGAGGACGGACGCCCGCAGCGCCTGAGAGGTACGATTGAAGAAGGATGAGCATGAACCGGGCGCGGCTCTCGCGCCTGCCTCTGGCGCTCGCTGTTGCCGGCCTCCTCGGCGTCGCGGGCTGCCGCTGCGGCGACGGTGGTCCTGCAGAGGCCGTTCTGACGGCCGCCGGCCTGATGACGGAGTTCGCGTTCAGCCCGGACGGGTCCAGAATCGTTTTCACGTCGCCGGGGCCCGGTCCCGGAGTCTGCGTTGCGGACTCAGATGGGCGCAACCGGGAACGTCTGGCGGACGGCTACAAGCCCGGGTTCAGCCCGGACGGAACGAAGATCGTTTTCGTATCGCCCTCCGCCGACCGCGGCGATATCTACGTGATGAACGCAGACGGGACGCAGCAGCGGCTTCTTGTCAAAGGCACGGTCCGCTCCGGACGGTTCTCATGGAGTGCCGACGGCTCCCGGGTCGCCTTTTGCGCCGAGCCGGACGGCAATGCCGACATTTATGTTCTGGACGTCGAGAGCGCGGAATTGACAAGGCTTACGGACCATTACGAACTGGACACCAACCCGGTTATGGAGCCGAACGGTGACAGAGTATTCTTCGTTTCGAGGCGAGAAGGCCGGGAAGAGATCTTTGCGGTGAACGCAGACGGCTCGGGTCTCACCCGTTTGACGGACTCGCCCGGCAAGAAACTCCAGTTGGCTCTGAGCCCCGATGGGAGAAGTGTCTTGTTCGTTTCGAGGCGCGACGGCCAGACCGACATCTACATAATGGACACTGACGGAACAAACGAAAAGCGGCTGACGAGTTCCCCCGCAAATGACAGCAAGGCTGCGTTCAGTCCGGACGGAAGGACGATTGTGTTCGTATCAGACCGGGATCACAAGTACGGCGAAGCTTATCTGATGAATACTGACGGCAGGGGGCTGAAGAGGCTCACATTCAATGAAAACGCGGAAGTGGCCCCGGTCTTCACGCCCGAAGGAACGGCCGTTGCGTTTCTTGCGCTGCCGGAATCCTCCCCCTCCGATGTCTTAAAGGCGGCGCGCGGATCGGGGTCGGGATTGCCTTATGGGTTAGAACTGAGGATGGTTCAGGTCGGTGGGCGGCAGTAGCGGCCGGCCACAGCAGCGAACGTAATCCCCAGCCCGGACCGAATATACTGAACACGCATGACGGACGACCCGAACGTCACCCCGGCCATCAGCTACGACCCGAACCGGACCCGGATCACGCCCGGGCCCATCGCCGAGGTCACGCAAACGATCCAGCCGGTCCAGTGCCCGGTCTGCAAGACCCACAACCCGGCTGGCGAGGCGTTCTGCGTGGAGTGCGGACTCACCTTCGCGAGCGCGCTGCCCGACGACGCCTTCGGCGCGGCCGTGCGGCGGCCGCCCTGTCTGGTAGACGAAGCGGGCCGGGAGCACTATCTGCGCGAAGGCGCGAATCTGGTGGGACGCACGGGCGACGTGATGCTGCAGGACGGCCGCGTGAGCCGCAAGCACGCCGAAATCACGCTAAAGGACGGCAAGATCCTGGTGAAGGACCTCGGCAGCACCAACGGAACCAAGGTGAACGGAGAGGACCTGGGGCCGGACACGGTGGTCGAACTGAATCCGGGCGACAAGTTGGAGTTCGGCGGTGTGGCCCTGACGCTGAGCACGCCGGGCGAGGGCGGCGTGACGCAGGTTCCGGCGGGCGGAAAGACCCAGGCGCTTGAGACGCCGCCGCAGGTGGAGGCGCCGGCGGCGACGCTGGTGGGCGAGTCGGAGGAGTTCCCGCTTAGGGTGGGCGAGAACACGGTGGGGCGAAGGCCGAGCAACGACGTCGTGATTGACGATGCGTACATCTCAGGCTCGCACGGGAAGATCGAAGTGACTGAGGAGGGGGTTTTCTTCACGGACCTCGGCAGCACTAACGGCACGCTCCTCAACGACGCGAAACTTCCGGCCAACGAAAGCGTAAAGATCGGACCGGACGACGAACTGAAGATCGGACAACAGACGTTTCGCATACGCATTGACGCAAAAGAGCCGGAAGTTGACAGTGAAGAGTAAACATGGGACAGGGCTGAAAACCGAAAACCGCGGAACGATAAACGACGCCGAACATAACCGAACGGCGTTAAACGACATCAAGCGGCATCAAACGATATGACCGAGGACACCACCGCCGAATTCACGCGTGATCAGTTAGCCGTCGAGACGGCTCCCCTGCGCATACGCCCAAAGGTCACAGTCGCCTGCAAGACCGACCTCGGACGCGTGCGCGAGAACAACGAGGACAAGGTTGAGTATTACATTCCCGAAGATGACGCCCTGCTCGCGGCCCGGGGCCTGCTCTTCTTAGTGTGCGACGGAATGGGCGGCCACGCGGCCGGCCAGATAGCGAGCGAACTTACGTGCAAGACTTTCATTGACGTTTATCTGCATCACACCGCCGCCGAGGCGGCTGAGGCGGCGCGGGCGGCGGTTGAGGCCGCGAACCGCTTCGTGATTGACGTCGGCCGCCAGGTCCCGGGGCGGCAGGGGATGGGCACGACGCTCACCGGCCTCATGCTCGTGCAGGACCGTGCGGTCACCGTCAACCTCGGCGATTCGCGTATCTACCGGCTTCGGGGCCGCGACTTGACGCGTCTCACCGTTGACCACACGATGGTGGAGGAGCAGGTTCGCGCAGGTCTACTGAAGCCGGAGCAGGCAGAGAATCACCCGTATTCCCACATCCTGGCGCGCTGTATCGGGGCCGAGGACAGTGTGAATCCGGACATCGAGGAGCGAGACCTGAAGGCCGGCGATATATTCCTCCTCTGCTCGGACGGTCTAACGAACCACGTTTCGGACGACGCTATCGCCAAGTTGCTGGCACTTGCGCCGGGTGACGCGGCGTGGAAACTGGTCAGTGCGGCTCTCGTGGACGGCGGCAGCGACAACTGCACGGTGATAGTCGTTAGGGTGGACGAATTAGAGGACGTGTAAGGGAGGGTTTGTCGTCTGCCGTCTCTCGTCTGTCCCCTGTCCCCTAAAGGCTGCGTTCTGCGGCGAACCGGGCCAACAGGCGGAGGCCCGAGGCGCAGTCGCCGAACGCTTCCAATTCGCTGACGGCGGCCTCTGCCGCTTCGCAGGCGACCCTCTTTGACTCGGCCAGGCCCACGACTCCCGGAAACGTGGCCTTTTTGCGCTGCCGGTCGGTCTGTGTGCGCTTCCCCAATGACGCGGCGTCCCCCTCCTCATTAAGCACGTCGTCCGTAATCTGAAACGCAAGCCCAATCTTCTCCCCGCACTTGCGGCACGCTTCGACCTGCTCATCCGGCCCCCCCCAACGAGCGCGCCGATTTCACACGACGCCGCAATCAATGCGCCGGTCTTGCGGGAATGAATCCATCGAACAGTGTCTACCTCCACCGGCTTGTCCTCGCACTCGACGTCCAGCGTCTGGCCGCCGACCATCCCCGACGTGCCCGCCGCAAGAGCCCGCATGGCGCGGAATCGCGCCGATTCGGGCGCATCCATGCCGCCGAGCGTTTCAAACGCCAGCGCGAACAGCGCGTCTCCGGCGAGCAGTGCGATCGCTTCGCCGAAGGCCACGTGACAAGTCGGCTTCCCGCGCCGCAAGTCGTCATTGTCGAGCGCGGGCAGGTCGTCATGAATCAGGGAGAAGCAGTGGACCATCTCCAGCGCGCACGCCGCGTCCAGGGCCCGCTCGGCGGTGGATCCGACCGCCTCGGCGGCCCCCAGACAAAGCAGCGGGCGGAAGCGCTTGCCGCCGTTCAGGACAGCGTAGCGCATCGCCCTGCTCAGCGTCTCGGGGGTCGCGGCCTTCGAGAGCAGAAGAGCCTGCAGGCGCTCGT
>JADFGT010000128.1 GCA_022567555.1 Armatimonadota bacterium
CGGATTCAGGACATCGACGGGCGCTGGTACATCGACTATCGCTCGGCGCTGGGGCCCATCATCCTCGGCTATCGGCATCCCGTGGTCGATGCCGCCGTGCGGGCGCAGTTGGACAAAGGCGTCCTCTTCAGCATGGCCTCGCCCCTCGAACTCGACGTAGCCGAACTGCTGACGAGGCTCGTGCCGGGCCTGGAGCAGGTCCGCTTCATGAAGACGGGCAACGACGCCAACAGCGCCGCCGTGCGCCTGCTGCAGCTTACGCAAGACGAAATCGAAGATCTTGCCACCGAAATCATTTTCGGTCAGTTGCGTTTGACCGTCGCTTCGCTCACGATCGAGCAGATAAACCAGGACCGCGAGAAGTTTCTGGACGCGATTCGCAGCAACATTGACCCGGAACTTCGGAAGGTCGGTCTTTACCTGATCAACGTGAACATAACGGACATCACGGACGACTCAGGATACATTGACGCGATCGGCAAAAAGGCGGCGGCGACGGCAATCAACCAGGCGCGCGTTGACGTGGCCGAGCAGGAGAGGAAAGGCTCGGTCGGCGAAGCCGACGCCCACCGCGAGCAGCGGATCAAGGTCGCTGAATACAACGCATCGGCCGTTGAGGGCGAGAACACGTCGCAGGCGCAGATCGCCGCCTACAACGCCGACCTCGGCGAAAAAGAGGCCGAGGCCAAACGGCGCAGCGAGGTCGCCCGGCAGGAGGCCGAGGCGAAGATCCAGATGGTCCGCGCCGAAGCCGAGCAACGGCGCCTCGAAGCCGATGAGATCGTTCAGCGCGAGATTGACAAGCGCATGATAACGATCGCGGCCGAGGCCGAGGCGGAAAAAAGGCGCCGCGAGGCGGCGGGCGAAGCGGACGCGATTCTGTCTATACGCACCGCCGAAGCGGAAGGCATTCAGAAGATACTCGACGCAAAAGCCGAAGGCTATCGCCGCCTGGTGATAGCCTGCGCCGGAAGCGCGCGCGAAGCCGCCACCATGCTCCTTGTTGAAAAATTGGAAGTCATAGTGCAACTCCAGACGGAAGCGATTAAGAACATCAAGATAGACAAGGTGACCGTGTGGGACACCGGCAACAGCGAAAAGGGGAGTTCGACGGCGAACTTTCTGAGCAGCATGGTCAAATCGCTGCCCGCGCTGCACGACATCGCCGAGATGGCCGGCGTGGACCTGCCCGCATATCTGGGCCGCGTGCGGAATGACGAGCCGGGCGAACGAACCGCCGCAGTGTCGGTGCCCGAGCCGTCCGGCCCACCGCCCGCTCCCACGCCCGGAACGGGCGACGGCGAAGACTCGTAGACCGGACGAACTGTGCCGCTCAGGGCCGGGCGGCGTCTCCGCCCGGCCCTCCACTCCCTGCGGCCCGGCGGTCTCAGTCGGCCCCAAAGGCCTACCCGAGCGGACAGCCCCGCTGATTCTGTAAATCCGGATGTAATCGCCGCCGGCTGACCGCCCACTTGCATCACTTTGGCGATATAATGTTCATATGGCACCGCTTCTTGCGTTTCTCGCCATCGCCCTGGCCCCGTCCACGGTCAGTTTTCACGCAGACTCGGTGCGCGTAGAGACTCTCGTCGCGGACCTGGCGCGCCAGTCCGGGCTTCCGCTGGTGTGTGCCGCCGCGGTACGGAACGAACCCGTCGTGGTGGACTTCGAAGACCAGCCCGTGGAAGACGTGTTGGAAAAACTCGCGTCCGTCGTGGGAGCCGAGTGGCAGATATCGGAAACCGAACGCCGCCTTACGCGTACCTCCTCGCTCCGAGCCAAACAGCAGCGGGAAGAGCGGGCCAAGATACTCGCCGCATGGACCGCGAGGCTCAAAGAAACGGCGAAGGAAGTTGACGGACTCCCTGAGTTTGATGAAAGGGCAGCGGACCGCCTCGTGGAGGAAGACGCTCGGGCGAGGACGGGCGAAACATCCGGCGAATCCGACCCGGCGCGCGTCGTGACGAGGAATCCAGTATTCCGAACCGGCGTCAAGTTACTCTCGGCGATCGGTCCCAAAGAGTTCACAAGGATGTCCATCGGAGAGCGCGTGGTTTATTCCGACGCTCCGACCCCAATGCAGCGTCCCCTGCCATTGAAGGCCCGCGCGGCAATAGATGCTCTTAAGACGCACGCTCTGTGGTTGATTGAGGCGCGGGAGCGTCTCTCGGTCGAGCGGCCCAGTGTTTACTATCCGCAGTTCATGCCGCAGATCGGGCGCGGCAGTCCCCACGAATACGGGAAGACGGTCTTTGCAGTTAGCAGGACGGCTCTGTCCGGCCTCCGTTACAGCCTGACGATGGTGGACGCTCAAGGGCGCCTCATTCTCAGCGGCATAGGTTCGTTCCCCGACGTCGTACGCACGTTGAGGGCACCGCATTCCCATCGCGGCGAAGCGCTCCAAATCTCGAACCAGACCAAGACGTTCGCGCTGTTGCAGAAGGCCGCAGGTGTCGCCATGGCTAGCGGTGGATCTTTTGCGTTGGAAGACGGGACCGAGATCCGGCTTGGTTATGCTGTGTCCTTTGCTGAGGTGGACGGGATGCCGATTGATCGTGGGCTAGGGAAGTACCTCTCAGACCCTGTAACGCACGATCCCATCGGACCTGTGTTCGGGAATCTCATCCGGCAGGTCGCCAAGAATGAGAAGCGCTCCCTGCTCGCCACCGCGCCTGATTATGCGCTCTATCGGCTCGCTCGGGGCGTTGCCTTCGAGGGGATACAAACGCACGAAGACCTGCTGGAGTATCTCACGCAGAGCCACGTGCGCGCCTCTCTCCGGGCGCCGTACGCCGAGGTTGAAAAGGAAGAAGGATGGCTCATCGTTCGCCTCGCCTATCCCGTATACGCAAGGAGCGAACGCTTTGACAGAGCCGCGGCGCGATTTCATTCGCGCAATTCAAACCAAAGGCGTTGCGACCCTTGCTGACGCCATGCAATACATAAAGAGCCGAAAGGGCGTTCCCTCCATTGCGTCCGTTGACAGGATCCTCATTTCGCACGCTGTGCCTTCCGTAGACCGGTTGAGCGTTGAACGGTTGCTTAGTACCCCCGTCGAGTTCCTCGCGGAGTTGGGTCCCTCCGGGTTCGCGACGCTCAAAAACGGAGAGGTGCCCTTCTCCAGGCTGACGCCGGCACTGCGTCGGATCATTTACGAATGGGTTTATTGGAAGAGCACCCTCGACCGCGACCGGCGGTCACGCTTCATGCCGGGTGAGGAGATTGAGAACGCCCTGGAAACAGAGCCGACAGAGCGCTTTCCTGCGGGGGTTCCTCCAGACGCCCCCGTCCGCCTGCTGGTGCGAGAGGTACCGGCGGTTATAGCGCGGGCGAGTAACGGCTATGTTGACAACCATTCCCTTTATTCCCTCGCTTGGTACGATTCATTCATATCCCAAGGAAGATTCATGGGGTCGCCGGTTCGCGAATACGAAGCGATGCGCCCGGCCGTGCAAACGATCTACACGGTAGAGATCCTTCTCCCAGGGGACGCTCGGGACCGGCGAACGCTTGTGGAGACGCTTCCCCTCGCGGGAGCGAAAGAAGTGAAGAGAGAGGAGTTGCCGGAGGAATACCTGAAGGCCCTGGAGGAGGCGAGAGAGGCGTTGTTCCGCCCCCCAAGGCGCCCTTCCTCCGGAGCGCGAACTACACCGCGTCCGGGGCGAATAGGTTTTATGGCAACACCGTTCAACTCGGTGTTGGCGCCGGATGACGACGCCCGGCCTTACTCCTTTGCCCAGAACATCTCGCCGGCCGCTTCTTCGATGACCGCTTGCTTCAGGGTGTCGAGCGCCTTCCGAAGGCCCTCCATCGGCGACATCAGCCCGTCCTCGTGCTCGATTGAAAGAACGTAGTCATATCCGACCGTGCGCAATGTCGAAACAAAGTCTTTCCACCACTTGACGTCATGCCCGTAGCCGACCGAGCGGAACGACCAGGACCTGCTGGCGATGTTGCCGTAACTCTTCGTGTCCAGGTTTCCGTTCAGAGCGCAATTGTAAGGGTCAATGCGCGTGTCCTTCGCGTGGCAATGAAACAGCGCACCCTCTTCGCCCAACTGTCGCGCCGCCGCAATTGGGTCAATGCCCTGCCACCACAGATGAGAAGGGTCGAAGTTCGCGCCTATCCATTTGCCGCTCCTCCCCGCGCCGTCGCGCAGTTTCAGAAGCGTGTCATTTGAATAGCACACGAACCCCGGATGCATTTCGATTGCAAACTTTACTTTGTGCTTCGCCAAGAACCGAGCCTGCTCGGTCCAATAAGGGATAACCGCGTTCTTCCACTGCCATTTCAATATGTCGCGGAACTCATCCGGCCAGGCGCACGTGACCCAGTTGGGGTTTTTTGCATTGGGCCCGTCTCCCGGGCAGCCGCTGAAACCGTTGACGACCGGAACGTCGAGCGCCGCCGCCAACTCCACCGTTTTGCGGAAGGTCTCATGATGCTCCTGCGCGATTCTTGTCTTCGGATGCAGCGGGTTGCCGTGGCAACTGAGCGCCGACAGCATGAGGCCGCGCTTGCTTATCTCTTTCATCAACTTGGCGCGCGCGGCCTTGCTTTTCAGGAGTTCGTCCACGTTCAGATGCGGCGAACCGGGGTAGGCGCCGGTGCCGATCTCGACCGCCCGGATTCCCTCGTCCACCAGGATATCCAGCGCCTCTGCGAGCGACTTGTCCCCGAACAGGGCGATAAAGAGTCCGATTTTCATATTGCCGCACATCTTCGATGACGACCGGGGAAATCCTGCGCTCGTGGGGAGTGTCGCGCTCCGTCGGGACCGTCGCCGGCCCCGACGGAGCGAGGCCCTTCGGGACATTAGTCAAGAACCTTGAGTTTTTTAAGCAACGGCCCCATCGTTAGGCCCTGGACGATGATGCTGAACGCGACAACGCCGAACGCGGTGGTCACGATCTGCGAGCGAAAGGCGAAGTCCTCTGGAAGCCCAAGCGCCAATGCCAAGGCCAGCGCGCCGCGAAGGCCCCCCCAGAACAGAACGTGCTGATGCCGCCGTTCGATCCGCAGCGCACTCTTCAGGAAAACCGGCGCCAAACCGTAAATCACAAGCGCACGCCCGAACAGCACAAGCAGCGTCGCCACACCGATCGCGCCGAGCGCCGGCAACATATCCACTCGCTCCATCGAAAACCCGATCATCAAGAAGACAAGCGAGTTCACGGCGAACGCAAGGTATTCCCAAAAACCTTCCAACTCCTCCATGCCGCGCTTGGAAATACCCATGCGCCCGCCGAAACTGCCGAACATGATCCCCACCGTAAGCGTGGCGATCACGCCCGAAAGGTGAACGCTCGGCACGCCGATCAACACGCCGAACTCCTCCGCCAAAAGAAACGAACCGTAAGCCCCCACGGTGGAAAGGGTGAACTCCAAGAAAGGGTCCTCGGTGCGGCCCGCTATCAGCAAGACGCCGAGTCCGACCGCCAATCCGCAGATCAGGCCGCCGAATATCGTGTAAAGATACTCGACTACGCCGGACGCGATCGTCGGCGTCGCCCCCGCGACCACCGCCAGCATCATCACGAATAGGACGGCGGCCGTTCCATCGTTCAGCAGGCTCTCGGACTCGACCAATACGCGCAGCCTCCCTTTCACGCCGGCGGCCCGGAACGTCGCGATTACGCTCACCGGGTCGGTCGCTGCGATCAACGTTCCAAACACAAGGGCGGTCTCGATCGGCCAGCCGAGGAGACGATGCATCCCGTAGCCGGTGATGGCCGCCGCGATGACGACGCCGACCGTCGC